>CAZAHQ010000574.1:0-2988 GCA_964484415.1 uncultured Acidobacteriota bacterium
CCGCATTGCGAGGGAAGGTCGGTTGACCTCGGTGCGTCGCATTGCCCATCATCCACAACCAGGCGGATCGTGAGCGACTTCCTCAGAGCGGTTTTCGAGATCGTGCTGCTGAGTCTGCAGACGGTGCGGCACGCGTTGCGTCGTCCTTTCGAAGTCCGATTGATCGTCGATCAGATGTATCGCCTGGGGGTGCGCTCGTTGCCGTTGGTTGGTCTCACGACGGTGTTCACCGGTGCCGTGATGGCGCTGCAAGTCTCCTACACACTCTCGGCCTACGGCGCGAATCTGTACCTGGGCAGCTTCACCGCGCTCGCCATCGTCAAGGAGTTGGGGCCGGTGCTGAGCGCCGTGATGCTGACCGCGCGCGTCGGAGCCGGCATCACTGCCGAGCTCGGTTCGATGACCGTCACCGAGCAGGTCGACGCGTTGCAGGCGTTCGGCGCCAGCCCTGTCAAGAAGCTCGTGGTGCCTCGCCTGATCGCGTTGTTGGTGATGCTCCCGGTCTTGACCACGATCGGCAATCTGTTCGGGATCTTGGGCGGGCTCTACATCGCGGTCTATGAAGTCGGGCAGCCTGGCGAGTACTACTTTTCCAAGGTGCGGGAGTTTCTGACCGTCGGTGATGTGATCACCGGCACTACCAAGACGCTGTTCTTCGCCGCTTTCATCGGCATGATCGCGTGCCGCAACGGGTTGCAGACGCGTGGCGGTGCCACCGGCGTCGGGCAATCGACAACCAACACCGTGGTCGCCGCGTCGCTGGCGATCTTCATCAGCAATTTCTTTCTGTCCAAGCTGTTCCTCGTGATGCAAACAGCCGCCTCGGGAGGTAGCCCGTGAGCGCGCCACGCATCGTGCTGACCGATGTCTACAAACGATTCGGTGCCAACGAGGTACTGCGTGGTTTGACGCTCGAGGTGCTGCCGGGTGAGACGATCGTCGTGCTGGGCGCATCGGGCAGCGGAAAGTCGGTGATGCTCAAGCACATCATCGGACTGACCCGTGCCGACCGCGGCGCGATACGAGTCGACGATCTGGCGGTCGACGAGCTCGACGATGAGCAACTCGTGCCGGTGCGACGGCGGGTCGGTTTTCTCTTTCAAGCCGGAGCGCTGTTCGACTCGATGGACGTCTTCGACAACATCGCGTTTCCGTTGCGTGAGGCGGGCTGGGATCCGGCGCGCGTCGATCATCGCGTGCCCGAGACGCTCGGGCTCGTCGACCTTCCGGAAGATACCGCAACCAAGTTCCCCTCATCGCTTTCGGGCGGAATGCGCAAGCGCGTGGCCCTGGCCCGCGCGATCGCCGTGACGCCGGAAGCGGTTCTCTACGACGAGCCGACCACGGGTCTGGATCCGGTGACCGCGAATGTCATCAACGACCTGATCCGCTCGGTACAACGCAAACTCTGTGTGACATCGATCGTCGTCACTCACGATATCGGTTCGGCGTTTCGCGTGGCCGACCGGATCGCGTTCTTGCACGAAGGGCAGATCCGCTTTGTCGGGACGGTGGCCGAAGCCCGAAGCGGTGTCGATCCGCTCTTGAGCGCATTCATGGAAGGGCGCAGTTGGGAGGGCGCGAAGCATGCGTAACAGCAGGGCGCAGGAGATTTCGGTGGCGGTCACGTCGCTGCTCGCATTGCTGCTCTTCGCGGGCGCGGTGCTGGTGCTTGGTCAAGAGAACCGGTTGTTCGCGCGCAAGACCAGCTACACGACCAACTTCCCCGATGCGGCTGGATTGCGCGTCGGTTCGCCCGTCACGTTGGCTGGTGTACGTGTCGGGACAGTGAAGAAGATCGTCCTCCCGCGCTCACCGCAGGCTCACGGCATCGATGTGATCATGCAGGTCGATGAGGCGTACTCGCCGCGTGTGCGAGAGGGAACCAAAGCCAAACAGGTGACGCTGCAGTTCATCGCCAACGAGAAGGCAATCGAACTGAGCCCAGGAGACCCGGAAAAGCCTGAGTTGCCGGATGGGGCCGAGATCCCGGCTCAGGTCGAGCAGGAGATACTCGAGACCGGACGTTCCATCGCCGACACGCTCGAGCAAATCACCATCGATCTGCAAGGGATTCTGACCAGTATCAAGAACAAAGAAGGCCTCGTGGGGCGAGCGATCCTCGATCCCGAGTTCGGCAAGAAGGGGCTGGCCGAGTTGGAAGGGGCAATGTCATCGGCCAACAGTCTTTTGGCGCGCATCGATCGTGGCGATGGACTGTTGGGGAAGGCGCTGGTCGACCAGGCGCTCTCCGCGCGCGTGTCGGCCGATTTGCAGACAGCGGCGCACGGCTTTGCAGCGGTCGCAAAACGACTCGATGCAGGGCAAGGGCTGATCGGGCAACTGACCAGCGACGCCTCCAGTGCCGAAATGGGTCGCGATCTACAGGCGGCGCTCGGGGCGTTCCGTGGGCTTGCCGAGGCACTCGACCGCGGCGATGGCTGGGTCGGGGCGCTGTTGAGTGATCGAGCTCGAGCCGATCGGATTCTCGCCAACCTCGATGCCTCGATGCAGCGACTGGCCTCGATCACAAGAAAGATCGACGAAGGGCAAGGGACGCTTGGACTGCTGGTGAACGATCGGAAACTGCACGACAGCATCCAGACCTTGGTGATCGGGTCGAGCGGAAATACGGTCGCTGGCAAGGTGATTCGCCACTACTACAAGAAAGGTACGAAGGCCGGTCCTGGGGCGGTTCCGCCTGCCCCCTCGCCGATTCCGGACCCTCCGCCAGCAGCCCCTCCCGAGGCTGGCACCTCGCCGCCGCGAGGGTCATATTGAGCCCCGGTTCGGGCCGTTCGATGGGTCGGGAAAGCGGTTGAAAACGCGTGGCGGCGGGCACCTGCCCGCCTGGAGGTTCGTGCATGAGTCAGCAGCAGGCAATGGCCAAAGCGCAGAAGGCACTCCTCGATAAGATCAACGACAAGACAGCAAAGGTAGGAATCCTCGGCCTGGGGTATGTCGGTCTCCCGCTCGCCGAAGTGTTTT
>CAZAHQ010000575.1:0-2966 GCA_964484415.1 uncultured Acidobacteriota bacterium
AGCGGAATGTCTGCGATGACCGTCAGCGGCGCGGTCTTCGATAACGCGCCCGAGTCGGTTGAACCTGCCGTCGATTCCCGAGTGATTGCTGCTGGCGCGGACCACCCCGCCGGTGTCATCGATGTCGCGGTCGCTGCGCACGACACGATGTCGACTTGCCCAGCCGAAGACACGAGCGAGGTCGCAAGGCACGTGAGAACTGCCAAAGCGATGCGGCCGCAGACCAAATGCCAAAGGGCAACGTTGATCATCAGGACTCCTGTTCTGGATACAGGCCGGGCCCTTCTATCTGCAGCTCCGTCTCGAGCGCACACTCTTTACTATGTCGATTATCCTTCGAGTCGCAGTCAGCAGCCGATCGAACCACGAGAGAGGATATCGATGCCGAGTTCTCCAGTCTTGACCACGAAACAGGGCAAGACATGGAGCCAAGCGTCAGCACCTCACTGATTTTTCTTCGAGCGATCCGCGGTGCTCCAGCCGTCGATCATCAGCAGTTGGCGCGGAGCCCCCAAAAGGAACGTGCGCTTGATCAAGACGAACTTGCCGTCGGGACCGACGTCGTAATTACGCACCGGCGGCGTGCGAAGATCGTAGGGTCCGGTGAACAGAGCGTGGGGAGCCCCAGCACGAAATACACCGCTCGTCTCGACATCGGCCGCCATCATCGTCTCTCCCGAGACGAAGAAGAGTTCGCGTCCGTCACGCGACCAGACGGGATTCATTCCGCCCTCGGTTGAGACCTGCCACTTCCCGCCTCCCAGCGGAAATGTCTCGACGAAGACCTCGTCGGTGCCGCTCTCGGTGGACGTGTATGCGATGTATCGATCGTCGATCGAGAACGAAGCCGCATATTCTGCCGCCGTCGGACTCGCTAACAGCGGTGAGGTCGTGCGCTGTGCGATGTCCAGCAGTTGGATATCGAGGCTCCCGGCCGCGTCGGTCATGACGATCCGCTTCCCGTCCCCGAGCCACGCGTCTGCGAAACCCATCGAAGGGTGAGACTTGAGGAGGGTCTCGCCTCCACTGCCGTCCGCCGCCTTCGACGCCAGCCCAACGTCTCCGCTGCGCCCCTTGGTGTAGATGATTCGCCGCCCATCGCGACTCCAGAGCGGGTGACCATGTCCTTGCCCGAAGGTGAGGCGCTGTGTGCGCTTGGACGCCAGCTCGAAGAGATAGATGTCGTCATCAGAACTTGCGCCACCACCGATCGCAACGGCGATCGTCTTGCCGTCGGGGGAGAATCGCGGGGAGTTGTACGGCGCAGCCTGCGGCGTGAGCTCGGTCTCTTGGCCCTGTCGATCGACGAGTGTCAACACACGCTCATTCGGGATCGATGCTTGCGGCGCCAACGCCACAACGCCTGAAGCGCTTACAGCAAACTGCCCGACGCCGCTGCTCGTCTCGCCGCCAACTCCTTCTTGGATCGTGAATGGCGGCGAAAGCATCTTCAATTGCACCGGGTCGAACCGCGCGGCCACCAGCGTTCCTTGATGCTGGTAGACCAGATATCCGGCCGCGGTGTAACGCGCCATACGCGCCTCGTGCACGATCGTCGTCCGCTCGCCGGTGTCGAGCCGCAGCGCATCGATATTCCCGCTGTCGTAATCGCCTGGACTGGAGAGCACACCGACCGTGAACAAAACAGTGCGTCCGTCGGGGAGCACTTGCGGCCAGCGGTGGCTCCGCTCGCCAGCACCGACGTCGAGCTTCGTAACCTCGATCGGTGCGCCGCCGGTCGCCGGAATGCGCCACAGCCCGCTGTTGTACAGCGGCGAGAAGATGAGCGAACCATCCGGTCCCCAGGCCACACCGCGGGGCGCGCGAGCGTCGGCTAATACAATCGCCGTTCCGCCCTCCGCGGGAATCTTTCGCAACGAGCCGTCCGCGAAAAAGGCGATCCATTGTCCGTCCGGAGAGAGCCGCGGCTCGTGCGCAGATTCTGTGCCCGGGATTCGAGTGGGCTCGAGGCGATCAAGCGTTCGGCGGTAGATGCTCGCGCGCTCCTTCCCTTCAACAACGAAGAGCAGCGTTCGTCCGTCGGCCGATAGATCAAGCAGAGGCGTGTCGGCTCGGGGCAGATAGTGCTCCTGCGGAATGAGAATTCCGAATGTCGTCGCCGGCCGCTCACCCGAGTCCGGTCTCCCGCGGTGCCGTAGACCGAGGCCGATCGCTGTAACGACGGCGAGGGCGGCGATCACCCATGGAGCGATGCGAGCGGTAGAAGAGCTGGGAGCCGCGACCGGAGCGACCGGACTCTCATCGACCCCGCGCGCAAGCTCTTCGAGCGCGATCCGCGCATCGCCGATGTCCCGCAAACGATTCTTCGGATTTCGCTCGAGACAACTGCGCAGCAATCGGCGCACCGCCGCGGGTGTTGCGGGAGGCAACTTGCCGAGGTCGATCTCGGACTTCAATACGCCGGCGAGAGTGTCGCTGACGGAGTCGGCACCGAACAGCGAGCCGCCGCAGAGCATCTCGTAGAGCACCACACCGAACGCCCAGATGTCGGCACGCCGATCGATCGGTGCGCCTCGTGCCTGTTCGGGCGCCATGTACGCTGCCGTGCCCAGAATCAGGCCGAGTTGGGTACCCTGCGCCGACGTCATCGTCGGAGAGTTCGACAGCAGCGGCGAGCGCGAGGGGTCTGCGCTCGTTGAGCGCGACGCCGCGTCCATCGCCTTCGCTAAACCGAAGTCGAGGACCTTGACCTTCCCCTCGACCGGTGCCTTGACGTTTTGCGGCTTGAGATCGCGGTGAACGATCCCCTTCTCGTGAGCCTCCTCGAGCGCTTCCGCTATTTGCCGTGCGATCGACAAGCATTCTTCCACTGGAAGCGGCCCATCTTTCAGTCGTTCAGCAAGCGTCGGGCCTTCGACCAATTCCATCACGAGCGCTCGCACGCCGCCCGACTCTTCGAGACCGAAGATCGACGCGATGTGCGGATGGTGCAGCTGAGCCAACAG
>CAZAHQ010000576.1:0-2956 GCA_964484415.1 uncultured Acidobacteriota bacterium
CTTCAGGGGGTAGCGGCTGGCGCTCATACACGGAGGGCTTGATGTACAGAAGCCACCCTTTGGCCACGCTCCCATCCTGGCTTCTTCCGTAGTCGACTTCGAACCACATCCAACACCTTCGCTGATCAGGTTCTCCGTTGGACAGATCGGACGCCTGGGGACCGAAGATGTGCCAACTCCCCTGACGATGGATACGGATGCCAAGGTCAATGCGCGCGCGCCGGATCGCATTCGCCAAGTCGTCAAAGGATCGTTCCGGATCGCACGATGCGTCCACCGCGATGATGAGGCTGCAACCCCGGCGAAGGAGTTCATAGACGCCAAGGTTTTCGAAGTGCCCTCCGTCGCTTAAATGGATCCAGCGTGAGAAGTAGGGCCGATAGGACAGCAACTCCTTCAATAGCGAACGCCACGGCACACGAACACCCCACTTCGTTCGCTCCGCCAATCGTGCTGGATTGATCACCCACATACCAAGACGGGCATTCATCAGTCCAAAGAGCAATGCCTTTATCGGGTGGGTCATGCGGCCAGCCGTAGGAGACATCGCTGCACCGGATACGGCCATCGCTGCGCCGACGGTGAGAGGTGAGCCCTTGCGATCCGTCATGAAAGTTTGCGTCGGGACAAAGCCAACTCCAGGGGCCATGCTTCCGCAGAAATACGGACTGAACGAGAACGGCCATTGGCGCGGTGCTCGTCCAGCGATCTCGGTCCTGCTGCGGCCATTCACTGCTGCATTGAGGAGGAGGACGGGCAAGCATCGGTCACCTTCCTCGTTGCGGGGTCTGAGCCAGTGCATGTGCGGGCTATCGTCCTCATCGACGTCCGTGAAGGCGGTGGGCATGCGCCTCTCATACTGCGGCGCCTGCTCTTCAGGCAAACCACCCGGGGCGACAATCTCAGGGTTCTGTGGTCCAAAGCGCGACGCACCGAGGAACGTACGCGTGAGTCGCTCTCGATAGAGGTCGTGCAGTGAAAAGTGGTTCACGTCGATCACCGAGCCGCCCAGCGCTGCAAGCGCTAGGAACACGACGAATAGAGTGAAGAGGAGTCCGACCGAGTGGTTCGCGTGAACAGCGACCACATCCATAGCCCACCCAATGCCGGCCAAAAGGAAGATCGGAACGAGCAGTGACCACAGGGCCACTGCCAATGCACGACGGTAACGCGGCGGCGCCAGAGCACCCACCACGGGAACGAGCAGTGCAGACACGGCTATCCATATCGATACCTTGGCGAGCCAGCCCCAGAGCCAGACCGACATGCTGCATAGCATGGCCCAACCTATGGCGGGTGCAAGCACCCAACCTCCCAGGTGTGCCTGCCATGCGAGGTCGGCATCGTCGTTCAGACCGGTCGTCGCAACGGCGATCGAAACTTCAGCCGCGCCTATTGCCAGCACGATCGCGATTGGGGCCAATGTCAGCAGGCCGGCAGTTGACTGAACTAGGCGCGGCAGCAGATGCAGGCACACGGCCACCACGAAACCGAATACAAGGCCGCCCCAAGCGGCCGCGAAGAAGGCCCGGCCCCAGGGCGTGCGTGAGGCTACGCGACTGATCGAGTTGGGATCGCTGCGCTGGCGGAACCTGTGCATGCCGGCGGCCAACACAAGCGCAACGACGTAGGTCGCAGCCCCGACCGCCGGCAGGATCATCCACGGGGATCCAAGCGGATTGGACGCAGTGAATGGAGTCCAGGTCTGCACCAGACGTTCGATATCGGCTCGACGTTCGATCGCGAACGCCGCTGCGATGGATGTGAACAGTGATGCGGCCATGACGTACGGCCTGACACGTCCGCTCTGGGGTGCATTCCGTATCACGCGCCGGTAGCGCATCAGATAGCGCAAAAGGGCAACAAAGGGCACAACCAACGCGAATGCGAGCGCTAGAAGCACGAGGGCAAGCCCACTTCCGTTTACTGGCCAAAGACTCGGCAATTGCGTCACCACATCAACTATCAGCTGCGGCACCAGAAGCAGCGCTACGAGTGGGCAGATGATCAGCAGAAACACCGGGACCCAATTGCGCATGTACGCAACGAGCAGAGACCACGCGTCTGTGGAAACTGGGCCGAGCTGATTTGCAAGGTATGAGCTGTAGCGGCGTACCCACTTCAGGGGGCCGCAGTCGCCGGCCGATTCAAACAAGTGGCGCTGCACTCCCACGACTCCTCCGCGGTGCCGATAGGCCCATGCGACGAGCCAACTGGCCGCATAGCCTCCACCTGACACCGCCGAGATGTAGTGCAGCGCCGGCAGCAGCGAATTGCTGGCGAAAGCCTGTATGACCCCGATCGAAAAACTAGCGCTGCGTATCCCGCCGCCAGAGAGAGCGAGTCCGATCACGCCGCCGACATCGCGTACTGCGCAGCTCGCCAGCAAGTTGCGATGCCTCGACGCAAGGTGGCTGTCGATTCGGTCCCTCAGCTCCGGTGCCAACCGTTCAATCTGCGCATTGAAGCGATCCAACATGCTCTTGGCCACGGTGGCCGGTTCGGCGCGCGACTCGGTGAACAACTTGAGCACGTCTTGAGCGATGCGTGCGACTTCGCCCTCCAGGAGCATCAACTGCGAGAGATCCGTCGATGCACCTGGCAGTCGCGTCTCAGTTGCACAGATGTCGCGCACTGCCTGTTGCTGATATGCGGCGCGCCGCCGCAGCACTTTGCAGGCAAGCTCGTGCCAACCCTTCTGCGCTGCGAGATCGAGGAACTCGAGCAACAGTGCTTCACTCGGCAGTACACATCGTGTCGCAGACATTTGAGAGGCCATCACCCACGCGCTGCGGCCTGTTGGGCCGCCCGAGCATAACGATGCCACGTCGCGACAGTTGTGTGAAGTCCCCCAAGTCTTGAATGCGTCGCTGGAGCATTGGGTTCTCTTCTGCCCACCACTGGCAGTGTCGCGATCGAACGTGACCCGCCGCCTACCAAAACACCCAGTTCCCGG
>CAZAHQ010000577.1:0-2952 GCA_964484415.1 uncultured Acidobacteriota bacterium
CGATCGTTTGCCGGAGGAGCAACGCCGGGGGATCACCATCGACCTGGGGTTTGCACACTACGAGTACGAATCGACGACGGTCTGGTTTGTGGATGTTCCCGGTCACGAGCGATTCGTACACAACATGTTGGCCGGCGCGACTGGAATCGATGCGGTGATGCTTGTCGTCGCCGCAGACGAAGGGGTGATGCCGCAAACACGGGAGCACCTGGCGATCACCCGATTGCTGCGCGTGCCGCTCGGCGTGGTGGCGCTGACACGCACCGATCTCGTCGATCCAGCGATGGTCGAGCTCGCCGCCGAGGACGTGCGCGCGCTGCTTGATGAGTGGGGCTGCGGTGCGGTACCGATTCTCCCTGTCAGTGCCGTGACGGGTGAAGGTGTGGAGCCGCTCCGTCTGGGACTCGCCGCGCTGTCGTTGACGAACGCCGCTGAGCAGTCAGCGCCGTGGCCACGCTTGCCGATCGATCGTGTGTTTTCGATGAAGGGGTTTGGTACGGTGGCGACCGGTACACTGCAGGGCGGCGCGTTGCGGGTTGGAATGATGTTGCGTGCGGTGCCGCACGGGCCGACGGCGCGCATTCGTGGCCTGCAAGTGCATGGCGACGCCGTGGAGGAGGCGTTCACCCACGCGCGTGTCGCGGTCAACTTGCAGGGGGTCGAGCGAGAACAACTGGTGCGCGGGATGGTACTGGTGCCGCCCGATCATGACGTGGTTGTTACGTCGTTCGAAGCCGTGCTCGAGGTTTGGAAGGAATCGGCGATCGCGCTGGAAGATACAGTGCGAGTTCGCGTTCACCACGGCACCGCCGAGGTGATGGGTCGCCTGCGGGTTGGCCACCAACCGCTCGCACCGGGTCAGAAGCGCGGAGTGCAGATTCGACTGGAGTCTCCACTCGCTGCGTTACCGGGTGATCGGTTCGTGCTGCGGCGCTACAGCCCGGTCGAAACGCTTGCCGGCGGAGAGATCGTCAGGCTCGATCCCCCGCGCTGGAAGCGGACCGATCAGGAAGCACCGCAACGAGCCATGGCGTTGACCGGCGCCACACGTGAACAGCGACTCGCGGCTGCGATGTCCGCTGCGGGCGCGCGCGGAGTGCGATTGAGCGATGCGGCCTCGGCGCTCGCGATGACACTCGACCAAGCACGGGCTGCGTCAGCGCAGGTTCCCAAAAGCAGTCTCTTGGGGGGTGAGTTGCTGATCTCGCGCGAGGCGCAACTGCAGCTCGAGGAGGAACTCGAGCGGTTTCTGAAGAGGTTTCATCGCGATCGTCCACTCGACGATGGCTGCGCCCCCGATTCATTGAGACAGGCACTCGTGCCGCACTGGCCGGCCGAGTCGTTTCGCGCCTGGCTCGACCAGTTGCAGCAGTCCGACCGAGTGAGGGCGACGCGCGAGGCGGTGCGACTTCCTCGACATCAGCCCCTTACCGGCGATGCCGCCGCGGCCGTCGACCGCATCGCGGCCGTGCTCGCGGCGGCTGGTTTGGATGCCCCCACCGAGGAGGAACTCGGTGTCCGGGCGCAACTCGGCCTGCGCGCGTCGGAGATCATCGGGTTTGCCGTGCGCCAAGGGGTGGCAGTGCGGTTGCCGCAACGCCTGGCGATCGGGTCGTCCGTTTGGCGCCAGGTGGTATCGCGCCTGCGTGAAGAGGCGGCCGCTGGTCGGGTTACGCTGGACGTGGCGGCTTTCAAGGAGATATTCGGATTGACACGCCGGGTGGCGATTCCGCTGTTGGAACGACTGGACGACCAAGGCATCACACAGCGGGTCGGGAATGAGCGTCGAATCCGCCTCGCCCCGATAGAAATGGACGGCGGGCCGGATCGGTGAATAATGGGGTCGGCATCGTATCGCAGAGCAACATTGGAGACACACGATGGACATTCCTGTGGCAGGGCTCGGGGGCCTAGGGTTACCCGAGATGTTGATTTTGCTGTTGATCGTGGTGGTGCTATTTGGTGCGCGAAAACTCCCTGAGTTGGGCAAGGGGTTGGGCGAGGGAATCAAGTCGTTCAAAGACGCCATGAAAAGCGGCAATGACACACCGTCGCAACCAGGATCCGGCGATAAGGGCAGCGGGTCCGTCTAAGCCACCGAACGCTGCCACTGAATGTTCGGCTCCCTCGATCCCGACTCCGAGTCGCCGCATCCTTCTGCCGGGGCGAGCCTTGACTCGTTCGACGTCGTCGATCCGGTATCCAGTTCCGACTATGTAGCGCGCTTTGACACCGACGTTGCCGGACTCAGCCCCCGCCGCAGTTCGTCGACCGCGCTGCTGCGCGCGGCACGTGCGGCCCGCGTGGTCTTGCTTGGCGAGTATCACGCTCTTGATAGTGCGTGTCGCACCGCGAGTTGGATGATCGAGCAACTCGCCGGTTCACGGCGCACGCTGTTGCTCGGATTGGAAATGGTTCATGCACGTGATCAACGTGCGCTGGACGACCACCAGCGAGGAGTTGGTGGTGCCGCATTGCTGCAGCGGCGCATGCGATATCGCGAGGAGTGGGGCTACCCGTGGGCCGGCCCTCAGCGGCTGCTACGCACCGCGTCCAGATCCCATGTCCCGGTCTTCGGTCTCGACATGCCGCCGCGTGGTGGTGTCGAGGACCTGATGCTTCGCGATGAGGCGGCCGTCGAGCGGCTCGTCCATCGACTCGCACACGCCGGCCCCGAGTCGCTGGCGATCGTTGTGTTCGGTGAGGCACATCTGGCGCCCACGCATCTCCCTGCTCTGCTGATCGAGCAGTTGGGTGACCACGCCACCGTACTGCGCGTACTGCACGATGTTGCGCATCCTGCTGCGCCGGCAGGCGCGCTCTACCGGTCAGGGGAGACGTTCCTCGTGCAGATTCGGCCGGCCGCAGCCCGCGAGCGAGCCTTGATGCGCACCTATCGGAGCTGGGCCGCCGATACGCCAGAGCGTGGCGAACTCGATCTGGAGGCGATCT
>CAZAHQ010000578.1:0-2947 GCA_964484415.1 uncultured Acidobacteriota bacterium
CGCTGTTCGTCCCTTGCGGCCTGTTCACGCTCGGCGCGTCGTTCTTTTTGTTCCGTCTGATGGATGTCATCAAGCCGCCTCCCGCCCGACAATTGGAATCGCTCAAAGGGGCCTGGGGAATCATGGCCGATGACGTGATGGCGGGGATCTACGCCAACTTGGTGCTGCAAGCGATCCTGCACTATTGGACGAGTTGACAATGCGTGTTCTCACCGAACTGCCAACACCCGATTGGCGCAACGGTCAACCGGTCGTGGCGACACTCGGCAACTTCGACGGGCTGCATCGCGGGCATATGGCGATCATGCAAACAGTGCTCGAACGTGCCCGAGCGATCAACGGACTCGCCACCGTGATCACCTTCGACCCGCATCCACAACGCGTGCTGTTTCCCGAGCGCGCGCCGCACCTGATGCTGACCGCCGACCAGAAGACGCGAATCCTCTCGGCAGCAGGACTCGACGTCACGATCGTTCTGCCTTTCGACCGCGCGTTGGCAACGCTCACCGCCGAGCGGTTCGTGCGCGAGATCCTGCTCGACCGCATTGGAGTTCAAGAGGTCCACATCGGTCCGGACTTCCGATTCGGCGCGCAGCGTGCCGGTGACGTGGCGATGCTCACGCGGCTGGGCGCGGAGTCAGGTTTCACCACACATGCCGCACAAGCAGTTCACGACAACGGTGAGCGCGTTTCCGCCTCGCGAATCCGCCGGCTTCTGTCGGCCGGTCAGGTAGACGAGGCGCGCGCCCTGCTCGGGCGGCCGTTCGCGCTCGTCGGGACGATCGTGCACGGCGAGGGACGTGGCAAACGGCAACTGGTCCCCACCGCGAACCTTGCACCCGAGAACGAGTTTCTCCCTGCCACCGGCGTCTACATCACTCGCTTTCGCGGCGGTGGAGCGCCGATTCCGGGCGTGACCAACGTCGGGGTGCGGCCCACCTTCGGCGATCGGCGTTTGACGGTGGAGACGTATCTACCCGGGTTCGATGGACACCTGTACGGCCAACGCATCGAGCTCGAGTTCCTGCAGCGGTTGCGCGAGGAACGGAAGTTCGATTCATCCGAGTTGCTGCTGTTGCAGATCAAGCACGATCTCACGGCGTTCGAGCGCTACGTGGCCGAGGGAAAGCACTTGATCTAGCGTCCCGACTCCGAATCGAGACACAAGACTTGCTCGGCAGGCCCGCTCACGATCACTCCGCCAGGCGTCCGAAAGCGACGACGCAGATGTCATCGCTTTGCGGCGCCGCGCCGCGCCATAGGGTCACCGCGTCGATCAGTGCGTCCGTAAGCTGCTTGGGCTGAGCACCGCACGGCTCAACCGCACGCGCCAGTCGATCACTCCCCATGGGGCCGAACGGTTCATCGTCAAGATCCATCGCTTCGGTCACCCCATCGGTAAACATCAAGAGCGACTCGCCCGGCTGCAGCTCGAATTGAACAGAGGCGTAGATGGTGCCCGGTATCAGCGCAAGCGGGAAACCACCCTCCTCGACGCAGACCTCGCGAGGTGCCCGACCCGCGTGCAGGAGCAACGGTGGCAGGTGTCCCGCGTTCACAACTTCAACCAAATGCGCTGCGGGATCCAGCACCGCCAGCGCCAACGTAACGTAGTGACCTGCGGGGAAAAGCGAGCCGAGCCGCTCGTTCAACCGCGTGACCACTTCTGCCGGTGAGGTGGTTGTCGCCAAGCTGAAGCGAGCCTCCGCCGAAAGACGAGCCATCTCCAACGCGGCCGCTACCCCTTTGCCCGCGACGTCGGCAACGATCACCGCCACGCGCCCATCGGGCAGTTCGACGTAATCGAAGTAGTCACCGCCAACACTGCCTGCCGCCTTGTACTGGTCGGCGAAAAGATATCCCTGAAGCTGCGGCACCTTGGAGGGCAAGAAGCTGTGCTGCACACGGCGTGCGAACTCCATATCGCGCGTGAGTCGCTCGCGCTCGATCGACGCCTCGTGCATCCGGGCGTTTTCGATAGCGATCGCCGGCGGGCCTGCAATCGCCGCCAACAGCGTCAGGTCTTCTTCGCGAAACGGAGCCCCGGGGCGCAGGCCATCGAGTTGAATCGCGCCCAACGCAACTCCGTCGCGACCGGTCAACGGTGCACAGATCAAAGTCCGCGAAAACCCCACCACCGATTGGTGGCCGGCAAAGCGCTCGTCGGCCAGAACATCGCGCGACAGGATCGCCTGACCGCGATCGATCACCTCGCTGAGGATCGTGCGGCTGAGCACCAGCGGTGCGCCGTCGTCCTTCCGCAGCTTTCGGGCCCGCGGCGACGGCACGCGCTCCGGCCCTTCGCAAAGCACGACGAAGCCGCGATCGGCCTGAGGGAAGATCGCCAGCAACCGTTCCAGGATCTTCTCCAGGACGACGTCCAGATCGAGTGTTTGACGCAACGCATTGGCGATTTCCAACAGCGCATTGAGACGCGTCTGCGCATCCACCGCACGCAACGCCTGCGACAGGCTGGGGTCGCCGGTCTGCAGGTTCAAGCGCACGGTGTTCATCGCCAGTGGCGGGGAACCATCCTGCAGCGACACATCCGTCACCGACGGCAACCCCTGCGCTTTGTCCTCACCGATCAGAAATCTCAACGTCACGCCGCACACCGCAATGCTGTCGCCGTGCAGCAACGGGCGTAACGACGACACCGTAGTGCCGTTGACGGTGGTTCCGTTCAAACTTCCCAAATCCTCGATCGCGAACTTCTGCCCTTCCTGGGTGATCCGGAAGTGACGGCGCGACGCTCCATCGTCCTCGATCTTGTGTGTGCTCTGTCCGCTGCGCCCGAAGACCCATTCCGTGACGCCCGGTGCGAGCGGGTAGCTCTCGCCCACGCGCGGGCCTCGCACGATCGTCATGCGTGGTTCAGTCACCATACGCGACAGACCTGCTCGGGACTCTTCACCCTCGGTTGCCCCGGTTTGCAGCCGAACGCCGA
>CAZAHQ010000579.1:0-2933 GCA_964484415.1 uncultured Acidobacteriota bacterium
ATCAGGTTCCGAACGAATCGATTCTCATCTCCCCGCCGATCGAGTTGCCTGCAGGTAGCCGACCGTACCTCGAGTATCGATCGTGGTTCCAAACCAATGATCAAGATGAAGGGTTCGTCCAAGTTTCACTCTACGGTTGGGACTGGGCCGACATCGACTACCTCGTCGGCGACCACGCCGAAGCGGGATTCGAGTTGCGTCGGGCCGATCTGTCGGCGTGGGCAGGCCAGACAATAAGAGTGAGATTTGATTTGAAAGGGCTTCATCCGCCGGCAACGGGTTGGTTCATCGACGATTTCGCCGTTCGCGGCTTTGGCGCTCCGCTTCAGTTTCTCGACCCCAGCGCGGATGACGATGCGGACGGCTTGACCAATCGCGAGGAGATCGCACTCGGCACCGATCCCAACCAGTTCGACACCGACTTCGATGGCGTCAACGACGCTACCGACAACTGCCCCATGTCGTTCAACGCCGACCAGATCGATGCGAATGCGAACGGCCGTGGGGATGCCTGCGAGGACACAGATAGCGACGGCATTCTCGATGGCGCTGACAACTGCGTGCGCGTCGCGAACCCCGATCAGTTGGACGAAGACGTCGATGCCGTCGGAAACGCCTGCGACAACTGCGTTGCCCTATTCAACCCCGATCAACAGGACTCGGACCACAACGGACTCGGTGACGTGTGCCAGGACACAGACCTCGATGGAATCGTTGATCCGGCGGATAACTGCCCCACGATCGCCAACCCGGATCAGCAGGATCGTGATCAGGACCGCGCGGGTGACGCCTGTGATCCCTACCCTGACACGGCGCTACGCGTCATCGTTCGCCCACGGGAGTCTTGGGCCATAGTTGGCGGTCGAGTGCTGGTTGACTACGAGTTGGTCGATCAGACCGGCGCACGGCGCACCGACCTGACAGATCTGCAGGTCACGCTCGGTGTCAACGGTGCAGCAATCTTCGACAATTCGGCAGAAGCCGGCAGTTTGGTGTCGGGAGGTGGAACATCGCGCGCGGTCGTTACGTTCGTTGACGGACTTCTGACACTCGGGCTTTCGAATGCGAATGCCGAGACAATCGAGCCGACTGTCGTTGATGACGAACGTGTCGGAATTGCTACCGACGGCGAGTTGTTTCTCGATTTCGAACAAGGCGATGGCGGGTTCGTACATCGCGGTGTGAACGACCAGTGGCGCTGGGATACTCCGACACGCGGGCCGGGCGCGGCGTACTCCGGAACTCGTGCTTGGTTTCAACAGCCCGTTGGCGACGACGTCCAAAGCAGCGACGCGCTCCTGATCTCACCTCCCGTCGTTTTGCGACGATCCTCACAACTGACCTTCCGCTCTTGGAGGAACTACTCGTCTCCCACCCGATTGACTGTAGAAATCTCCTCAGATGACGGTAACAGTTGGACCGAGCTCTCCGAGCAGTCGGTCGATGGCGTTTGGACCCTGGCGTCAATCGAACTAGGGCAGTTCACCGACGTCTTGGTGCGAATTGCGTTCCGTTACTTCGCGGAGCCGAATTCGAGTACGGACGTAGGTAATTGGTATCTCGACGATTTTCTCCTCACCGGCATGCACCGCACCGTGCGGTTCCTCGACCCGATCCTCGATGACGACGCGGACGGTATCAACAATCAGATGGAGGTGGAACTCGGGACCGATCCGTTAAGTGCTGACTCCGACGGCGATCAGTGGCCCGATGGCGCTGACAACTGCCCCTCGATCGCGAACGCCGATCAAGCCGATCGACTGAATCCCAACGGGATTGGCGATGCCTGTGATGATTCTGATCACGATGGACTCCTCGACATTTCCGACAACTGCCCGTTGACCGCGAATCTGGATCAGCAGGATATCGACGAAGATCGAGTCGGCGACGTTTGCGATAGCTGTCCGGATTTTCCGAATCGGTTGCAGCTCGACGACGACGGTGACGGCCTCGGAGACGCGTGCTCGACCTCGGTCGGCCGGCCGAGTGTCGCTCATGACCCATTCATGCTCCCATTTCACGCTGCCGATACCGCGTTCGACGCGACCCGAGGAAAGATCTACGTCGCGGATGCGGATGGCAAGGCCGTGCATTTTGTCGACACGACCACAGGCATGACACTGCGTACTTTCCGCTTCGACTTTGCCCCCTCGGTGCTTGCGATGACCCCGGACGGTTCACGTCTCTTCGTGGGGTTGCTGGCGCCCCTCAGCGGGCACTACAACGAGAACTACGGACCTTATCCCGTCGGATATGTCGCTTCGTTCGATCTCGCGCTGCAAGTGAAGGATCGCCAGTTCCTCGTCAACGCCGATCCCTACGATCTCGTGGCTACCGATGATGGGACCCTGTTTCTATCCTCCGCGAGCATCAACGTGGGCCAGTTGTGCAGCGTGAGCGCGCTGACTGGCGTGACGGATTCCGTCGGTCACTCTAACAGCAAGGTTTCGCTCGCCTGGCAGCCCTTGGGCAGACGCCTCTATGTCAGCCTCAATGACCACGAGATGGCGCGATACGACATCGAGCCAAACGGAAGGATTCCCGAGTCAACGTCGGCGCAACTTCGCGCCTTTGACTCGGCCGGACGGCTATGGGTCGTGCCACAGCAGGAGTACTTGATTACACAGCGTGGGTACCGCGTGTCGACGGCAGTTGAAGCAGCCTCAGATTTGGCGCAGTTGACTCGACTGACAGTGCCCGGTCAAGACGCGTCCTACGTGGCGTTCGATCCGCAGCGAAACGTCGCTTTCGTAGCACAGGAGCCAAGAGGTAGCGGCGTCCACACCGTCAACCAGTTCAACTTGATCTCGTTTGAATCGTTCGGAGACCCAACAACTGTCGATGGTGCATGGCGTGGTCTTGGTCTGATTAGTGATGAACTGTTCGTGGCCGTCGAGATCGGACCGATTCTCGAGCTTGTGAGACTTCCACAC
>CAZAHQ010000580.1:0-2924 GCA_964484415.1 uncultured Acidobacteriota bacterium
TCCCCACCCCGATGGTCATGTCTTGCATGTCGCGGCCAGCCTGCTGCGCAGTGGGTTTACGGAGTTCAAACGACTGATCGATCTGGATCGACTGATCCGAAGCGGGGCAGAAATCCGTTGGGACCGTGTCGCCGGTTTGGCCGATGAACGGGGCCTGGCTTTGGCGCTGCGATTGAGTCTGGATCTTTGCGGCGAGATGTTGGGCACCGATGTCGCGCGTGCGACAGCCTCGCTGGCCCCCTTGGGACCGATCCGCAAACGCCTCGATACGATTGGAGTGCGATCCTTCCCGCTCCATGAGCCGCCTGCCGATTGGCGCCCCGTGCGCCATGCCGTGCGCTATTGGCTGCTGCATCGTCGACTGCACGTCGTAACGCAGTTCATCGCCAACCCACGTTTCGAGAGAGCTCGATTGGCGGTGCTCGGCACACCCCTGTGGCGCCGGCTGCTGGTGGCCGGAAAACGCGTTGTGATCGCGGCCTGGTTGGCCGCTTGGCAAGTTGGATGGACGTCGGCGCCGGCTCATCGCAGTCGCACTCAGCTCTGACGCTTCGCGGTCCACGACTGGACCTCGGGCGGCAGATACGGTTGGTACTCGGGGACAACCTCACGCAACGTGTGACGGATCGCCAGGTCATCCATGTCGACCGCTTGGCGAATCAGCTTCGCGACCTTTTCATCGAGGCCGGGTGTGGTTTCCGCCGGCGCCGGAACCTTGAAGATCTTGTGATGTGCCGTCGCCTGCGATGGCTCGCGCCCGCTGAATAGTTCTTCATTGAGCTTCTCGCCAGGGCGCATGCCGACGTAAACGACCGGGATGTCTTTGTCCGGCTCTAAGCCATGCAGGCGGATGACGCGCCGGGCGAGATCGTCGATCAGTACCGGTTCGCCCATGTCGAGTACGAAGATCTCGCCGCCCCGCGCCATCGCCGCAGCCTGAATCACCAGTGCCACCGCCTCGGGGATGGTCATGAAGTAACGGCGGATCTCTTTGTGCGTCACCGTCACCGGTCCACCACGTTCGATCTGCGCCTGGAACATCGGAATCACCGACCCGCGGCTACCGAGCACGTTCCCGAATCGCACCGCGCAGGCGATCGTGTTGCGATAGCGACCCGACTGCACGTACATCTCTGCGACACGCTTGCAGCACCCCATGATGCTGGTCGGGTTGACCGCTTTGTCGGTAGAGATGCAGACCATCCGCTCGACCCCGAACTGATTGCAGGTCTCCAGCACATTGCGTGTGCCGAGGATGTTGTTGAGCACCGCTTCATCCGGGTTGAGTTCCATCAGCGGCACATGCTTGTCGGCGCCGGCGTGAAACACGATCTCTGGTTGGAAGCGCCGGAAGATCTCGACAAGTTTGTGTTTGTTGATCACGTCGCCGATCACTTCGACGAGTCGGGTATCACCACGCTTGGGTTGTAGTTCCTGGTGGATCGCGTAGATGCTGTTTTCGCCGCGGCCGAACAGGTGAATCTCCGCCGGGCGGAAGCGCAGAATCTGCCGGCACAACTCCGAACCGATCGAGCCACCGGCACCGGTGACCAGCACCCGCTTGCCGCGCAGGTAGGCGCTGACCTCGTCGATGTTCAATTCGACCTTCGGTCGACCCAACAAGTCTTCGATCCGAAGGTCGCGCACGTCCGACATGCGCGGTGCACCGTGCACGAGGCTCGCCAGGTCGGGCAGGATTTTCAGCTTGGTGCTGGTGGTTCGGCAGATGTCGACGATTGGGCGGATGACTTCGGCCGTGGCCGATGGAATCGCGATCAACACCTCGTCGACCTCATGTTGCTCGACGAGCCGCGGGATATCGTGACGGGTGCCGCGCACCTTCACACCGTGGATGTGCAGCCCCTTCTTGGCGGGGTCGTCATCGACAAACGCCACCAACTGGTAGCCGAGCTTCTGATTGCGCGCCATTTCTCGCGCCAGGCTCTCGCCCGCGTCGCCGGCGCCAACGATCAGGATGCGACGTGCGCCGCGGTGCAATCCCTTGGGAAGCAGCCGGCCAAGCACGTGCGACAACCAGCGACTCTGCGCCGTACCCATCCGCTCACGCATCAGACGCGGCGCGATGCGTGCGGCTCCGCACAGCATCAGCGTCAGCATCAAGTCGAGCGCAACCACGCCCTGCGGAACCTTCACGGTGCGGCCATACCAAACCGCCAGAAGAGCGAGCGATGAGACGGCCGCTGACTGTAGCAACCGCACCATGTCGTCGAGTGAGGCGTAGCGCCAGAGTGTTCCGTAGGATCCGAACGCCGCAAAGATTGCGACCTTCACGACGACCACGATCGGCAGCCAGAACACCAACTGCTCGAGTGAGTTGGTGGGGAACGGTGCGCCGAAACGCAAGAAGTACGCGGCAGTCATCGCGACCGCGAACAGCAACGCATCGACACCGGCCTTGGCCAGTACCAGCGTTCCGCTCTGCAATCGCTGCCGCATGCTCAAGCCTCTCGTCGCGCGCGAACCCGCGTCGAGGGGGAGGCGGTGCTCCGCCACGCCGCATAGGTTTGAAGAATCCCGCTCGCGGTACGCAGCGAGTCGTGTCGAACTTTGGGCATCGTTTGCAGCAACTCGCGTCGTGCTACCAACGAGACCAGCGAATCGATCTCCGGATCATCGGGAGCGACGCGCTGGGCCTGTTCCTCGCGATAGCGCTCGAGGGTCGATTCCGGGATCGAATCGGTCGGCAACAACACGGCGTCCAGCGTCCCCTCGCCGGCATGTCGCCACACGGCACGGACATGCTCGGCAGCGGTGTAACCGCCGGTCTCGCCCTGCTCGGTCATGGCATTGATGACCAGTAGACGCAGCGCCGTCGTTCGCTTCAACGCCGCGGCAATTTCGGGCACCAACAGATTGGGCAGAATGCTGGAGTACAAGCTGCCGGGACCGAGGACCACGATGTC
>CAZAHQ010000581.1:0-2916 GCA_964484415.1 uncultured Acidobacteriota bacterium
CGTTGCGATCAAGGTGCTGCCGGCACAGTTGGCCAAGGACGCCGAACTGCTCGCTCGCTTCGAACGCGAGGCCAAATCGGTTGCCGCATTGAACCATCCGAACATCCTCGCTCTGCACGACATCGGCAAACACGACGACATCACGTACGCGGTCATGGAATTGCTCGAGGGGGAAAGCCTGCGCGCACGACTTGCCAGCGGGCCGCTGCCATCGCGAAAGGCGATTGAGCTGGCGATCCAAATGGCGCGTGGCCTGGCCGCCGCGCACGAGAACGGAATCGTCCATCGCGATTTGAAGCCTGACAACGTTTGGATCACGAAGGACGGCCGGCTGAAACTCCTCGACTTTGGCCTGGCCAAGCAACTGTTGCGGTCGGCGGCTGGACTTGACTCGCAACGGCCGACCGAGGCGATCACCTCGGGAGATTCGAACGCCACCGAGAAAGGGATGATCCTCGGCACGGTCGGCTACATGAGCCCCGAGCAAGTGCGCGGCGAGATCGTCGATGCGCGCAGCGATCTGTTCTCCTTCGGCGCGGTGCTGTACGAGATGCTGACCGGCGCACGCGCCTTTGCGCGCAACAGCGCCACCGAAACTCTCGCTGCGATCCTCCGCGACGAACCGCCGGAGCCCGATGCAAGCGGGCGATCGATCCCGGTCGGCCTGCAGCGCATCATTCATCACTGCCTCGAGAAGAGTGCCGACCAACGGTTTCGCTCGGCGCACGACGTTGCCTTCGCGCTCGAGAGCCTTGGGAGCGGCGTCGACAGTGCGGCCCCCTTCACCGCCCCGTTCGCGCCGGAAAACCGCAAGACGTCGTGGAAGTGGGCCGGACTCGTGGCGCTCCTCACCGTTGGAATGGCTTTCGTTGGATGGTTCCTGCGTGGCGGACAAGCCCCCGAGCCGACGTTCCATCGACTCACGTATCAACGCGGCACGATGGAAAACGCACGCTTCGCACCGGACGGCAAGACCGTGCTGTACAGCGCACGTTGGAAGGGTGAACCTCCCACGCTTTATTCGATTCACGAAGGGAGTGTCGAATCGCAGCGACTCAACCTCGACAGCGCCTCGTTGCTCGCGGTGTCGAAGGACAACGAACTTGCCATTTTGCTCAACCCGCTGCAAACCTACGGCCTTTACCCCGGTCAACTCGCGCGTGTTCCGGCCAGCGGTGGCGGCGCCAGAGAGATCTCGCCGAATGTTTTCGCGGCCGACTGCGATCCGTCCACGGGCGAGTTGGCGACCGTCTCTGTAACGAACTCTCGATGGAGACTCGAGTCGCCCCCCGGGACACTTCTGCGCGAAGGCAGCGGAATCGACTTTCCACGATTCGCACCGCGTGGTGGAACGATCGCGTTCTTCGAGAATCGATACGGTCTTGGTTGGCCGCTGCTTCCTCGGCCGGGCGAGATCCTCGTGCTCGAGCCTGGCGGCAACCCGCGCGTGTTGGCGAGCGATCGTCGCTGCACCGGGCTCGCATGGTCGGCACGCGGTGATGAAATTTGGTTCACCGAGTGGATCGACGGGAGCCGGACGACACTGTTTGCTGTATCGCTGGCCGGCAAGGTGCGCGCGATCTGGAGTGGCCCGGGTGATCTCGTGCTGCAAGACATTGCCCCTGATGGCCGCGTTCTTATCCAGGACCGCCAGCTTCAAGACGGCGCCGTCGCGCTCGAGCCGGGGGCGACACGCGAGCGTGATCTGTCGATCTTCGATGGCACCACGGCGATGGACATCACACCCGATCGACGCGCGCTGTTGGTCAACGAGCGCGGCGGTGGCGGTGGTCCCGACGGCTCGGTCTTTCTCCGCCCGCTCGATGGCTCGCCTCCCACCAAACTGGCCAAGGGACGCTCGGAGGGGCTGTCGCCCGACGGCAAGCTCGTTTTGGTTTGGGATGCCAATCAGCGCGATCGCTTCTCTCTCGTTCCTACCGGGGTCGGGCAAACCACGAGCATCGATCTTGCGGGTATCGAGAATGGCCAGTTGGCGAAGTTCATGCCGAATGGCAAGGGGTTTGTATTTCAAGGCGTCGACAAGGCAGGGGAAATAAGGCTTTACCTGGTCGACATCGAGAAAGGTGGCGCGCCCAAGCCGCTGACCCCGGAGAAGTCACTCGTTTGGCAGGGAGGCAATCCGATATCTCCCGACGGACGGTTCGTCTTCGAGTTGCGCGATACCGACCGCGCTCGTGTCGACGAAATCACGTCGATCGAGGATGGCTCGTCGAGACCCATTCCGGGCAAGGAAGCTCGCGACATTCCGATTCGCTGGACCGCCGATGGCCGCGGCATTTACGTCTTCAAGCGCGAGGGGCTTCCCGTTCGGGTGTTCCGGCTCGATCTTGAAACCGGTACCAAGCAGTTGGTGAAAGAGTTCATGCCGGCCGACCCCGGCGGGATCACCGGCATGAGTGCGGTCACGATGACCGCGGACGCGACGGTCTTTGCGTTCAATTATCGGCGGCGATTGTCGGAACTGTTTCTGGTGGACGGGTTGAAGTGATCCGCTGATCTGAAGGAGCTCTTGGTGTTTGGTGACGCTGACGCGCGCGGCAAGCAATCGCTGTTGCCGGACGCGTTTGTACTTCCAGGCCTCGCCGTCTTCAACCTTGCCATTTGGTGCTGGTCGATTGGCAATGGATTCGTCTTCGACGATCTGGCGAATGTTGTCGGAAACAAGTGGATCACCGACTGGCACGCGCTGCCCGCCGCGTTCACGCACCATGCAGCCGGATTCGATCCCGGGTTTGCGACCAGCTTCTACCGGCCGCTGATGCATCTGTTTTACGCAATCACATACGCCGTGGCCGGCCCTCAGCCGAGGGCGTTTCATCTCGTGAGCGTGGCGTTGCATGTGGCTGCCGTGCTGTTTGTCTACCTGCTCACGCGTGCCGTTCTTCAGCGCTGGAG
>CAZAHQ010000582.1:0-2914 GCA_964484415.1 uncultured Acidobacteriota bacterium
GTTTTGTGAGACTGGTGTCGCGCGGTCTACTCGGTTGTATCCAACGAGGATGGCCACTTACCCGGACTTCCAATTCCCGCTACCGACCCTGACCTGACGGTCGCTGACGCAAAGTCTCGGGGGCTCCTTCCCGGGCGAACCCGCCGTTCGGACGCTACCTTGCCACCGCTGGCAGACCTAGCGGATATTCGACCGCCCTCGCATTGGACAGACCGGCGTCGACCGTCCAATGTCGTGCCGTACCTCTTGTGCTATGCGGGATCTGCGGTCTCGCGCAGCGCAGCAAACACCACCTTCTTCTCGATCGCATCGAGCCGAGCTTCGAGCGCGGCCGGGATGAGGTGTTCGCGTGCCGGATCCATCAGGTAATTGACCATGTGTCGCGCGGTGCTGTGTCCGAACGCTGCGGCGCGTGAAATCCACTCGATGCCCGTAAGCGCTAACTGACCGGCGTCTCGCGCCCCAAGCCGAGTTGGTGTAGATCAGATCGCAGAGGACTCTTGCTGAAGTGCTCTTTCCAGAGCCGGGGTGTGAGTTGATCGACGCTGGCCGCCGGATGCTGGTCGATGCGTTGGAGCACATCGACCAGATAGTCGTAGGGATCGACGTTATGTAGTCGGCAGGTGGTGAGCAGGCTTTGCAGGATACCGACGTGCTTTGCACCGAGCTCGGTCCAACAGAAATTCCAGTTCTTCCGACCCATCGGAATGGGTCTGAGTGTGCGCTCGAGGTGGTTTGTGTCGACCGGCACCGCGGGGTCGGTCAGAAAGACCTCAAGAGCCACGCGCCGGTTGCGCGCGTAGGCCAGCGCTTTGGTCATCGGGTTGGCGGGCAGCAGGCCGTGCTTGTCCAGTGTGTGCTGTACCCACGCGAAGAAGCCCTCGACGACTGGCTTGGCGTGCTCGAGCCGGTATTCGCGCTTGGCCTCGGGCTTGAGCTTTTGCTGTCGGATGTGTTCTTCAACCGCGTAGAGGGCGCCGATGCGCTCGAGCGCCTCAGCGCCTACGGCCGGCTCAATGGCTTGCGCCTCAAAGAACTCACGTCGGCAATGGGCCCAGCATTGAGCATGCGTGATGCCGGTTTTTTGGGCGTACGCCTCGTAGGCCCCATAGCCATCGGAGAGCAGCACACTGCCCTTGCCGGGTTCGAGACCGAGCACGGTTTCGACGTTGCTGTGCGCTCGAGAGTTGAAGAATGGGAAGCACACCTCGTCGAGTTCGCCGTAAATGGGCCAGAAGTAGCCCCCCTTCATCTTGCCCGGTCCGGCCCGTCCCGCCTTGATCGGGGTCTCGTCCATCGCCTTGACTCGGGAGGCGCGGATCGAGGCGAGCTGCGCCGCGTAGATTGGCTCGAGCAGTACGCTCGCCTTGGCGCCCAGTTGGGTGAGCCAAGCCCGACTCACGCGGATACCCGCATCGGTCAGGCGCAGGTGCTGGCGATACAAGGGCAGGTGCCACAGGAACTTGTCGAGCAATAGCCCGACGATGAAACTCACATCGGCCCGGCTGCCTTCGATCACCCCCACCGGGGCCGGCGCGCAGTGAATCGTTTCGGCCTCGCGCAGCTTGACGACCGGGCGCACGTACTTGAGGACCACGTAGCTGCCGGGACGCTGTGCCAGGCGATGGCTGACTTTCTCGCCGATGATTTCATACTGCTCGGGCGACAAGTCTTCGACTTCAGGGGCGGGCACCTGGATCGTCTCAACCGGGACGCGCTGCTCATCAAAGAACAGCCCGTCATCGGTCTGGGCACAGTCCGTGGTGTGTGCACGCCGGGTGTGCCCGGCGACCTGCTTGCCCGGCACTTCGGGCGCCGATTCGGGGATCGGGAGCTCACCCAGGGTGAGTTGCGAGGGGTTGGGCGGTGGCAGGCGTTTTTCGCTCTTGGTGCCGAAGAGCTGGCGCTTGAACCACTCCAGCTGATGCTTCAGGGTGTCACGTTCGTGGCGCAACTGCACATTGACCCGGGACAGCTCGACGAGCTGCTCGGCCGTCATCCGGGCGGCTTCGCCAGGGGTCGGGATCGAGGTCGTTTGCGCGGCTGTCATGGCCTCAATTATACCTCAGAGTTCAGCATGCATAAGGGTTGTAGCCGATTCGCGCGTATGCTTGAAACGCTTTTTAAAGCGGGCAGGGACGATCCCTTCGAGCAGTAACTTCAGTCCCGTCCAGTCCAGCTCACCGGTGGCGACGTGTGACCAGTCCGACACGAACCGACCCTGCTCGAGACGCTTGGCCCAGACGCAAAAACCGGTGCGATCCCAATACAGCACCTTCATCTGTGTGCCGCGACGGTTGATGAACACAAACAACGCGCCCGAGAGCGGATCGCATCCGAGCTTTTGCCGGGTCAATGCGTACAGCCCGTCGAACGAACAACGCATATCGACTGGCTCACCATAGAGGTGGACACGAACGGTGCCTTCCGGGAAGAACATCAGCCGCGTACCAGGTGAAGCACCAAGCCTTCACCCAGATCGATCTTCAGTTCGAGGCGACTATGTTCAGCCGGGGCGCCGCCGATCGAGCCCAGATCCACGAACGCAGGCTGCGATTGCGGTCCGGGCGGCTTTGCGCAGACCGATCCCCCGAGTAGCCCACGCTGACGATAGAAGTTGGCGACACTGATCGATTCGCGCGCGCAAAACGCCGACACCGAAAGTGCAGACCGTTCAAAGCGCGCGATCAGCTCGGCCCACTGCGCCGGGCTGCGGTGTTGGCGTGGGTTCAGCGTGGGCTGAGGCATCGGGTTCGCTCCCTGTCAGTAAGTTCAGGGGCGATTGTCGCGAGGCTCGCGTGAGCAAGAAAGGACGCCGGTCAGTTAGCGGTTACGACGCAAAGTCATTGACACGTTCCGCACTGCAGGGTTTGACCGCCTGAGGAGCGGCGACCCGATGATGGAGCAAGCGCCG
>CAZAHQ010000583.1:0-2899 GCA_964484415.1 uncultured Acidobacteriota bacterium
CGCTGGAAGGCAGCGGCTCGGTCATCAACTCGGGAGCGAACGAGGCCACCTCGGCGCGCGCCGGTCCGGGCGCGGCGACGGTTACCAAGCCGGCACCACTTTGCAAGGCGCTCCAACCGGTGATCGCTGCAGCGCCGGCTTTGCCCACCGAGCCTGCTACCACCAACAGATGGCCGAAGTCCCCTTTGTGATCGTGCGGCGTGCGCCCCGGCACCAAGCCTGCGATCAACGACTCGTCGGCCCAATGCAGATCGGGTTTGGTGGCGGCCACCGCGCGCGGCGGAATTCCAATGTCGACCACGATCAATTCACCGCTCAACACTTCGACCGGTGGTAACAGATGCGCCGGCTTGGGGCGCGCGAACGTCACGGTGACATCGGCATGCACGCACGGGCCGATCGGCTGTGAGTGACCGGCATCGACACCGCTGGGAACGTCGATCGCCAAGACCCACGCACCCGACTCGTTGATCGCATCGACGGCGGCGGCCGCCAGGCCATCGAGCGGCCGCGCCAAGCCGGTGCCGTACATCGCATCGATGACCAGCGCATCGGGGCCGAGTTCGGTGTCGGTTCGTTCCCACGTGGCGAGATCGGGAATCTCGATCAGCGACCCTCCGAGGCCCACCCACGCATCGGCCATCGTGCGCGGATCGCCTTTCAACGCGGTGTGGCGCGCGCCGATCAGCAGCACCTCGCAAGCCACACCCAAGCGCGCCAGATGTCGTGCTGCCACGAAGCCATCGCCACCGTTGTGGCCGGGGCCGGCGAACACCAAGACGATTCGATCTTCCGCGTCGTCGACCGTCCGCACCACCGCTTCGGCCACCGCCCGCCCGGCGTTTTCCATCAGTAACAGACCGGGGACCTTGAGTTCCTCGATCGTGATCCGGTCCGCCTCACGCATCCGTGAGGGATCCAGGATATCCATGAGAGCTCCTTGGGCTGGACTGCGGCGATCGGCCGCCGCGTGTGGCCCTAAGCATGCCACGCTATGCTGCGCAGCATGAATGAGCCTTCGTCCGTGCTGCGCCCCGGCGCCCAACTGGTCTTGAAGATCGACGACATTACATCCGAAGGGGCCGGTGTAGGACGGGTCGAGGGGATGGTGGTGTTCGTTCCGGGGGCGCTGCCGGGTGATACGGCTCGCGTGCAGTTGAACAAGCTGCAGAAGAAGTTGGTTCAAGGGCGGCTGCTCTCGATCGAGAGTTCGGCACCCGGTCGCCGGACGTCGCCGTGCCCGCATCAAGGAACCTGCGGCGGCTGCCCGTTGATGCCGCTGGATGAGGTGATTGCACTCCGGCTGAAGGCTCATCATCTGGCCGAGACGATTCGGCGCATCGGCCGGCTCGACACACCCGAACCGGAAACGATCGCGTCACCGTTGGCGCTGCGCTATCGCGGCCGCGTGCGATTCGCGGTGGCGCCGCGCGAGCATGGGCCGTTGATAGGGTTTCATCAGCGCGGTCGCGACAACGCGATGATCGCGGTGGGCGATTGCCGGATCGGGCCCGAGCGCGCCTCGCAGTTGGCGCAGCGTGTCGTGGAGGCGCTCGATCGTCACACACGACGCGGGTCGGCGCAGTGGCCCGTCGCCGTCGAGCTGCGTGGATCGTTGACGCGCAACGAGTGGTTGGCGGTGGTCGTCAGCGATACCGGTGCTTGGCCCGAAGCCGCCGTGGCCGCCACACGCGCGATGGAGGGTGCGCCCGATCTCGTCGGCGTGGTGCGTGTCGAGGTGCGTGACGAGAAGATTGCGCGTGAGACGCTCCTGGCCGGACGCGACACCGTGGTCGAGACGATCGGCGGCATCGATGTCGAGCTCAGCGCAACCAACTTCTTGCAGGTCAATCCGCCGGTTGCCGCGATGATGTACGCGCGTGCAGGTGAGTGGTTGACGGCCGAGGTGCCGCAGCTCGCGCGTCTTTTGGATCTGTTTTGTGGACCGGGGCTCGCGGGCTTCTTGTCGACCGGTGCGAACGTCGAGACGATCGGAATCGACAATCACGCCGGGGCGATCGCGCGCGCGCAGCGCACGGCCGAGCGCACGGGGCGCCACCGCAGCCGTTTCGTGGCGCGCGATGCGCGTGCCGCATTGCGTGATATGGCGCAGTCGGGCGAGCGTTTCGATGCGGCGATCATCAATCCGCCGCGCGCTGGATTGGGGGCTGATCTCGCGCCGGTGCTGGCCGACTTGCGACCGCGCGCGCTGGTGATGATGTCGTGTCATCCGGCCGCGCTGGCGCGCGATATCGCCGGGTTGGCGTCGCATGGATTTGCGCTCACCAAGTTGGCGGCGGTCGATATGTTCCCGCAGACGGCGGAGTTGGAGACGCTGGCGCTGATGGTTGCGCATGCGTAGTGTGCGGCAGCCGTTGGCGAGTGCTGTGAACGCGGCAATCGCCGTGATCGCGGTTTTGTGCGCCGCTGGATTGGCCGCAGCGGAAGCTCCGCAAGTGCCAGGTCCCGAGGTGCCGGCGCCAGCGCCAGCGCCAGCGCCAGCGAGTTCAGCCATCGACGGCGCGGCGCCGCGTGCGCTTTGCCCCGCAGCCAATGCCTCGCACCTGGGTGTCTCGCGCCAAGAATTGCGTGAGCGCGCTGCGGCTGCCGCCATGAGTGACGATCCGCTCTGCACGCTGCGCGGCGATGCGTTGGCGGACTGGCTCGATCGCGAAGGGTTGGGTGCTTGCGCCGCGGCCGCGCGCTTGACCGCGGAAGTCGAACGGACGGCCGACGCCGACCTGGCCGCGTTGGCGTCGTCGCAGTTGTGGCGGTGCGGACGCCCACGCGAAGCGCACGCGCTGGCGCTGGCTGCACTCAAGCTCGATGACGCGTCGTTGGTGGCATGGCACACGCTGGCTTTCGTGTTGCAGGCTCGCTGGCGCGAGCCTCAGGCGCG
>CAZAHQ010000584.1:0-2898 GCA_964484415.1 uncultured Acidobacteriota bacterium
ACTTCAGGTTGTCCCACGGCGAAGCGTTGCTGATCATGTACCAGCGCACGGCGTCCGCGCCGTACGCGTCGAGCGTCTTGAACGGGTCCACGGCGTTGCCGAGGCGTTTGCTCATCTTCTGGCCGACCTTGTCCAGCACGAGTCCGTTGCTTACCACGGCCCTGTAAGCGACGCTGTCCTGCGTGAGCGCCGCGATGGCATGCAGCGTGTAGAACCAGCCGCGTGTCTGGTCCACGCCTTCCGCGATGAAGTTCGCCGGGAACTTCTCTTTGAAGGTCGCCTCGTTCTCGAACGGATGGTGCCATTGTGCGTACGGCATCGCTCCGCTATCGAACCACACATCGATCAGGTCCGTTTCGCGCTTCATCGGTTTGCCACCGGGTGAGAGCAGCACGATGTTGTCCACGTACGGGCGATGGATGTCGACCGTGTCGTAGTTGGCGTCGCTCATGTCATCCACCTTGAACGAGGCGTACGGGTCAGACTTCATCACGCCGGCTTTGACCGCACGCGCGATCTCCTCCTTCAGTTGCTTCAGCGAACCGATGCAGAGCTCTTCGGTGCCATCTTCCGTGCGCCAGATCGGGAGCGGGATGCCCCAGTAGCGGCTGCGCGAGAGGTTCCAATCCTGCAGGTTCTCCAGCCAATTGCCGAAGCGCCCGGTGCCGGTGCTTTCCGGCTTCCAGTTGATCGTCTTGTTCAGCGCGATCAGGCGGTCCTTCTTCGCCGTGACGCGCACGAACCAGCTGTCGAGCGGGTAATAGAGCACGGGCTTGTCCGTGCGCCAGCAGTGCGGGTAGTTGTGCTCGTACTTCTCCACCTTGAACGCGCGGCCCTCGGTCTTCAGCTTGATGGCGATGCGCTCGTCCACGCTGAGGTACTTGTCGCGGCCTTGCTTCTTCGCTTCCGCCGCCAGCTCTTCGGCGTTCAGGTATTCGGCCTTCACGTATTCGCCGGAGAAGTCGGTCACCTCGGGTTTGAAGCGTCCTTGCAGGTCAACGAGCGTGAGCGTGCCGATGGCGTGCTGGCGGGCCACGCGCATATCGTCCGCACCGAAGCTCGGAGCGGTGTGCACCACACCTGTTCCGTCCTCGGTCGTCACGAAGTCACCACCGATCACCTTGAAGGCATCACCACCTTCGGGTTGTGCGTAGGGCAGCAGTTGCTCATATCGGATGCCTTCGAGCTGGTGGCCGTAGAACTCACCGTCGACTTTCCACGGGATGTTCTTGCCGTCCTTCTTGTAGTCCTCGAACGGAGCATTCTGGTTCTTCTCGTTGAAGTACGAGCTCAGGCGCGCCTTCGCAAGCACCATGGTCTGCGGCTCGTGCGTGTACGGGTTGAAGGTCTTCACACGCACATAGTCCAGCTTCGGCCCGACCGTGAGCGCGCAATTGCTCGGCAGCGTCCAAGGTGTGGTCGTCCAGGCCAGGATGAAGACATCGCCGAACGCATCGTTGAACAGGAACTCGCTCGCATGGTCCTTCTTCAACTTGAACATGGCCACCACGCTCGTGTCCTTCACCGGCTTGTAGGTGCCGGGTTGGTTCAACTCGTGTGAGGAGAGTCCCGTGCCGGCGGCCGGCGAATACGGCTGGATCGTGTAACCCTTGTAGAGGAGCTGTTCGTCGTACAGCTTCTTCAGCAGGAACCACACGCTCTCGATGTACTTCGTGTGGTAGGTCACATACGGATGCTCCAGGTCGATCCAATAGCCGACACGGCGCGTCATATCGTTCCACACGCTGGTGTAGCGCATCACGGCCTTCTTGCACGCCGCGTTGTACTCCTCGATAGAGATCTTCTTCCCGATGTCCTCCTTGGTGATGCCGAGCTCCTTCTCCACGCCCAGCTCGATGGGCAGGCCGTGCGTGTCCCAGCCGGCCTTGCGGTCCACGCGGTGGCCCTTCTGCGTTTGGTAGCGGCAGAAGATGTCCTTGATGGTGCGGGCCATCACATGGTGGATGCCGGGCAGCCCGTTGGCGCTGGGGGGGCCCTCATAGAACACGAAAGGGGGCGCGTCCTTGCGCAGTTCCAGGCTTTGGCCGAAGGTGTCCTCGGCCTCCCATTGCTGCAGGACCTCCTTGGCGACCTTGGGCAGGTCGAGTTCGTCGTATTGCGGGAAACGCTTGTCCATCGGGACTTTTGAAAGGGCCGCGAAGATAACGGGGTGCCCAAAGGCGCAGCCGGTTAGCTTTCCAGCGCCTTCACCCCGAACGCAGGCTTTACACGCATGGCGAACTACGACCGTGACCTGAAACTGGCCGTGCTCATCGACGCGGACAACGTGCCCTACGGCGCGATCAGCGAAATGATGGAGGAGGTGGGCAAGTACGGCATAGCCACCTACAAGCGGATCTATGGCGATTTCACGAGCAATCGCCTGCAAGGCTGGAAGGATGTGCTGAACGAGCATGCCATCACGCCCATGCAGCAGTACAGCTACACCCAGGGCAAGAACGCCACCGACAGCGCGCTGATCATCGATGCGATGGACATCCTGTACACGGGGGATGTGGACGGCTTCTTCATCGTGAGCAGCGATAGTGACTTCACGAAGCTGGCCACGCGACTGCGCGAGAAGGGCAAGCGTGTGTACGGCATGGGCGAGAAGAAGACGCCGAAGCCCTTCATCACCGCTTGTGAGAAGTTCATCTACATCGAAGTGCTACGTCAGGAACCGGCCAGCACCGGCTCGAAAGTCGGCTCAAAGCCGGGGAGGGGAGCCAAGGATGCGGTGAGCACGGAACCCGATCCCACAGCGGCCCTCACGGACAAGTCGCTGCGCAAACTGGTGCTGAGCACTATTGAGGACTTCGCGGACGAGCAGGGTTGGCTGCCGATGGCGGCGCTGGGCAATTCGATCCTGAAAAAGCGTCCGGAGTTCGATGCGCGGAA
>CAZAHQ010000585.1:0-2898 GCA_964484415.1 uncultured Acidobacteriota bacterium
GTGGGGCCATGATTGCCGCAGACCCGACGCGAGGCGCAGCAAGCAATGCCGCGACTGCCTCAGTGGAACGTCGCGCGCGACCAATTTCGATCAGTAGGCCTGCGATGATCCGAACCATCCGATACAAAAACCCGTCGGCCTCGACCTCGATTGAAATCTCGCCGTCGTCGCGAGAAACGATCGCGAGCCGCCGAAGATCTCTCACATAGCTCTTGGTTTGACCACCGGCCGCTGAGAAGGATGCGAAGTCTCGCGTACCGGGCAACGTCGCTGCGGCGGCGAGCATCGCCCCGATCTCGAGTCTTTGCGGAACGTGCCACACGTACGGCGCCTCGAACGGGAGCAGCGTCGGCCGATTGACCACGCGGTAGCGGTAGATTTTCCCGGCCGCGCTGCGGCAGGCGTGAAACTGGTTCGACATCACACGCACGGCGAGTGGCCTGACTTCATGACTGAGCAGTCGACTCAGCGCGTGCTGCAACTGGGCCGGCTCGCGGGGAGTTGGTGGCGTGTAGCTCGCGACTTGCCCCAACGCATGAACTCCGGCGTCGGTGCGCCCCGCGCCGACGATCGCAACCCGCGTCACGCCGTGGATCTTCGAAAGAGCCTCTTCGACGACACCTTGGACGGTTCGACGCTGCGGTTGAAGCTGCCAGCCTTCGAATCGCGTCCCGTCGTAGGCCAGGACAATCGCGTAGGTCGAGCGTGGCTTGGCGGCCGGCTGTTCCATCACGCGAACGGTGGGTCGAGGCGAAGTGTCCGCTTCACGGTGTCGAGCGTGGCGTTGTATCCGAGCGGAATGCCGACCGCACCCGCACCGTGTCCGACAGGGAGGCCTGAGTATGCCGGTCGACCAAGTGCCGTCGCATGGTCGCGGAAGATCGTATCGAGCGATCGACTCTCACGTCCTGGCGGTGGATCACAGCGCGTGAACTGCCCGAACACGAGCGCTGCGACGTTGTCCAGCATCCCGCTCGCGCGCAGTTGCCAAAGCAGACGATCGATTCGGTATGGCGCCTCGCCGACCTCTTCGAGAAACACCACGGCCCCATCGAGGTTCGGCTGCCATCGAGTTCCCGCCAGCGAAGCGAGCAACGTGAGACATCCACCGGCAAGCGGTCCACGTACGAACGGCCGCTTGGGCTGGGTGCCGACCGATTTGAGTCGGAAGCTCTGCACGGTTTCAGGGTGACGGAGCCAAACGGCCAGGCTGTCGTCCGGCGCCCGCTCGGCGTTGGTCAACTCGATCACGACCGGGGCGTACAGCGACGGCAATCCTTGCTGGAGCATCGCCGCTTGTATCACCGTCAAGTCGGAGAATCCGATCACCCAGCGTGGGTTGCGGCGAACGCCGGCGAAGTCGAGCGATTCGAGCAGCCGCGCCGCACCCCAACCACCTCGCGCGGCCCAAACGGCGTCGATCGCTGGATCGGTGAGCGCCCAGGATAAATCAGCGGCGCGACGCTGATCGGTCGCGGCTAGATCCCCCTGCGGCCGCTGCACGTATCGGCCCAATACCGGCTCGAACCCCCATGAGCGCAACACCGCGAGCCCAGACTCCAAACCTTCCGCGGGAACTGCAGATCCTGGCGCGACGACGGCGATTCGCGCCCCGGTGAGAAGTGCTGGTGGCACCACGATCGCTTTGCGTTGCCTCATCCTTCGACCTGCTCTGTCACGAGTGGTACGTCGGCCCGAGAGAAGTCACGAACCGCATCCCGATGAGCCCGACGCATTCGTTCCAGTGCGCTTCGATCGGTAAGCACCGCGAGCCCCGTGAGTGCCAGAGCGGTCGCCGCGCGCATCGCCACATCAAAGCCGCTCTGACTCGCGCAGAGTTGGGTGAACTCCGCCGTGTGGCTGGCGATCGAACCGTCTCCGATTCGAAACATCGGGTGCAAGGCGGGTACGAGATGCGAAACGGTTCCCATGTCTAGTGAGCCGATGATGTCGCCCGGCCCGGCTTGCGGGTTCATTCCCTCACCTCGCGCACAGGACGAGTAGATCATCGCCAACTCCGAATTGCTCGACATCTCGTCGTAAAGATTGTCGATGGGCGTGACCTGCGCGTGTGTTGCCGTCTCGCGCGCGACGGCCTCCACGATCTCGCGAAAACGTACTGCTACCGTTTCAACCAAGTAGTGCGCGCTCTCGGCGCGAAGACTGAAACGAGCTCTGGCCCTCGCAGGAATCAGGTTGGGCCGAACGCCTCCCTCCAAAATCACCCCCGGCATCCGCGTCCCCGGACGCAACGTCGAGAGCAGTGAGTTGCGCGCCGAAAACAAGCGAATCAGAGCATCGAGCGCATCGATGCCACGAGTCGGATCGGCAACGGCATGCGCCGCGCGCCCTTCGAACAAGACCTCCACCGACCAACTCGCCAGTGTCGACACGATCGCGCGGTCTTCGTGACCAGGATGGGCGAGCAGCGCCGCATCGACACCATCGAACGCGCCGCGCATCGCCATCACGACCTTTCCGCCGATCGTCTCTTCGGCGGGGGCGCCAAACAGCAGTACGCGACCCGACACCGGCCCGAGAGTGCGCGAGAGCGCGATCGATGCACCAACACTGGCTGCGGTCAGCAGATTGTGTCCGGCGGCATGACCGAGCGACGGGATCGCATCGTATTCGGCGAAGAACGCGACACTCGGCCCCTCACCGGTCGCGCGCATGGCTCGAAGCGACGTGGGGAGCCCGGCAACGCCGACCTCGACCTGCAACCCCTCCTCCTCCAACTCTCCGGCAATGCGCGCCACCGCATGGAGTTCCTGCGTACCCAGCTCTGGGTCGCGATGTAGATCACGCGCGAGCAGCGTGAGGCGTGGCGCCAGGCGCGCCATTTCCTCGCGCACGCGCCGAGCTGCCGGTGAAGAGTGTCGAGCGGAGTCGGTCATA
>CAZAHQ010000586.1:0-2884 GCA_964484415.1 uncultured Acidobacteriota bacterium
CCCACTTGGTCGGATCGCCCTCGCCGAGGTCCTTGAGATTGACCGTGGCGGTGATCGAACGACCGCCACCGCGCGTGCGCAGTGGAATCACCACGGCACCGGCCATTGCACCGGCCTTGGTCTGCACTTCATTCTTCACGCGACCGACCTGCTGCGGCGACAAGATCACCACCTTGTCCCAGGCCGAGTCGGGCGCGAACGCGATGTTCAGACCGGGCAAACCGGTGGTGAACGTCGGGCCCTTGCCGCCGGTCTGGATGAAGATGAAGACCATTTGAACCGAGAAGCCGGTCTTCATGCCCCATGGATCTTCGATCGTGGAGTTGGTTCCCACCTCGAAGTCGGCCTTGTCGCCCTTGACCTTCATCTTGAAGCTGGTGATGTCGAACGAGCCGGCCTTGTACACGCCGTCGGTCGGATACGAGTACGTACCCGGACCGTTGTCGTCGCCCGTGGGGTCGGTAATCGACACCTCTTGGGCGAACGCCGGCGCGGCCAACAGCGCAACCACAGCCAGCGCCGTCCACCACGAAACCTGTCTCCTACGCATTGCAGTTCCTCCTTTGATTTTCGTCAGCCCTTGACGGCGCCTGCCGTCAATCCCGATACCAAGAACTTCTGCAAGAACATGAACAGCACGACGACCGGAATCGAAACGATGATCGAGCCGGCCGCAAAGTAGCCCCATTGCTGCGAGAACCCGCCGACGAAGAAACGCAGGCCGACGGGCGCGGTGTACATCACCTCTTTGTCCATGAACGTCGCTGCGAGGATGAACTCGTTCCAGCCGGTCATGAACGAGAACAACGCCGTGACCGCCACCGCGGGTTTGGCCAACGGCAAGATGATTCGAAAGAAGATCGTCGAGGTGCTGGCGCCGTCCATGATGGCCGCTTCCTCCAGCTCCTTCGGGATCGTGTCGAAGTAACCCTTCATCATCCAAACGCAGAACGGAATCGCGGTCGTGGCATACACCAAGATCAACGAGATGCGCGTCGACCCGAGGCCCAGCCACTTGACCACGATGATGTAGAGCGGAATCAACATCAGCGTGCCGGGAAACATCTGCGATACCAAAAACGACATCAAACCGGCGCGCTGACCTGGGAACTTGAAACGAGAGAATGCATAGGCTGCGGTGCACGCCAGGAATACGCCGACGATGGTGGTCGCAATCGCCACCACGGCGCTGTTGAAGATCCATGTGCCGAACGGTTGATCGGTGAGCACCGAATGGAAATTCTCCAGTGAGATCGTCTTCGGCCACGGGATGATTGCGCGGAGCCTATCGACGACGCCGGGATCCTCCGGCAGGTCAGCAATCGCCAGGCTTTGCGTCCCCGAAAACGCGATCGCGAAGACCCACAAGATCGGGTACACCGTTACCAACGTGAACACAATCAGCACCGTGTGCAGCCAAAGATGCGACGACTCACCGCTGCGCTTGCTGCTGCTCATGCTGCCTCCGTGCCACGCGACAAGCGGTTTTGCATCGTGCCGTAGACCAACAGCAACAGGAAGATCACCGTTGAATAGGCAGCAGCGTACCCGTAGCGGTACTTTTCAAAAGCGATCTTGTACGCCTGGGTGATCAAGATCTCGGTCGAACTGGAAGGTTGCCCCTGCGATACCAGATAGATGATGTTGAACATGTTGAAGGTCCAGATCACCGAGAGGATCACGGCTGGCACCAGCGCCGGTTTCAGCGACGGCAACGTGATCGCGCGAAACTGCTGCCAACGTCCGGCACCGTCGACGCGCGCCGCCTCGTACAACTCGGCCGAGATCGACTGCAACGCGCCCAACGAGACCACCATCATGAACGGGAAGCTCAGCCACCCGTTGGTGGCGAGTACCGCGGCAGAGCTGCTCCACGGATGATCGAACCAAGCCAACGGCGTGCCGCCGAACATCTGAATGATCTGATTGACGATGCCGAACTGCTGGTGAAACATCCCTTTCCAGATCAACGCCGTAATGTAGTTGGGCATCGCCCACGGCAGAATCAGCAACACACGATAGATCGGGCGTAGCGCCAATCCTTTGGTGTTGAGCATCAACGCGAGGATCAGCCCAACGCTCACCCCGATCGCGACGTTGAATACCGTCCACAAGATCGTGAAGATCAGCGTGTAGTAGAAGTTGTCGTAGTTGAAGACCCATCCTTCGTCGGTCGATCGCACCAGGTGATAGTCGGACAGAATGTCGGTGAAGTTGCGCATCCCAATCCAGGTGTCGGCGATCGACTTGTCGCTGTTGTAGAGGTTGGCGTCGGTGAACGACAGCGCAATCCCGTAGAAGAACGGGAAAAACACCAGCACCAACATCCCCAACATCGCTGGCGTCACGAACGAGTAGGCCTCGCGATTGCGCCGCAGCGTGTGCCAAAGCGACGCGGCGCCGCCAAGCCCGACAAAGGCCAACAGCACCAACGCACCGCTAGCGCCCAACGTACCCAGGCGCCCCATTGTCGTGGCCAAGGCATCGACTTCTCGATCGAGCACCGTTTTGTCGACGCGCGCCGCATTGGTTAGCAGCCCTCGCGGCTGTCGATATTCGGTGCGATCCCACTGCGATGGATCGAGCGGCGGATCGGCCGGCAACCCCAACGAAGCGATCAGCGAATCGGCCTGTGTGCGTGCCTCGCCGGCCGCAAGCGCGAGCGTTTCCGCATCGCGCGCGGCCTTGGACGCAATCGCGGAATGCGTGTGTTGCTGCCAAGCCCACGCTGCGCCCACCAACCCCACCACCGATAGCGCCAACAACAACCAACGACGTTCACCAATCACGGGAGACAGTAGCAACAGCAACAGCACCGGCACTACCAGTAGCACGCTCAACACGATCAGCAGCACCTGGAAGAGGAGCATCAGGAACGAGTAGA
>CAZAHQ010000587.1:0-2882 GCA_964484415.1 uncultured Acidobacteriota bacterium
CTGCTCCAACGCGGGAGCCGCCTGAGCGTACAGCCGGTGACGGCGAAGGAGTGGGACGTGATCTGCGAATACGCGCAACGACCTCGCTGACCGCCACGGCGCGTTGGACCAGTTCCTCTTTCGCATTATATTCGGGTACAAATCCGCCCGCCGCCAGTCGACATGACCTCCCCACAAGCGCGCACTCCACGCTCTGCGAATCGCTACTCAGCCCAGCGCACGCTTGGCCTGTTCGCGGGCATTGGCGGACTTGAGCGCGGGCTGGAGCAAGCGGGGCACGAGACTCTGGGACTTTGTGAGATCGATCCGGCGGCAAGGGCAGTCCTCGACGCGCGATTCCCAGACGTTCGGAAGTTTGAGGACGTCCAGATTTTGAAGCGCGTGCCGCGAGGCACCACCCTAATCTCCGCGGGATTCCCGTGCCAAGATCTGAGTCAGGCCGGTAAGGCTAAGGGACTTGAGGGTACCCGATCCTCTCTGGTCGGCGAAGTGTTTCGGCTTCTTATCGAAAATGATGTTCCGAACGTGTTGTTAGAGAACGTACCGTTCATGCTTCACCTCGCGCGCGGAAGGGCGCTCGAGGTGATTCTTGAGTCTCTTGAATCACTCGGTTATTCGTGGGCGTACCGCGTCGTGAACAGTCAGGCGTTCGGGCTCCCTCAGCGGCGAGAACGGGTATACATCTTCGCGTCGCGAGTGATCGATCCGCGGACGGTACTGCTGTCCGATGACGTGGGCGAGCCCGACCCGCGCGCATGGAACAAGGACACCGCGGTCGGTTTCTACTGGACGGAGGGTCGCGGCGGGCTCGGATGGGCCGTCGACGCTGTGCCGACATTGAAGAACGGCTCCACCGTCGGCATCGCTTCTCCGCCAGCGATCCTGTTGCCGTCGGGAGAATTCGTGAAGCCGGGAATCCGCGATGCGGAGAGAATGCAAGGCTTCCCGCGCGATTGGACGCAGCCCGCCGAGACGGTTGCCAAGAGGTCAGTGCGCTGGAGACTGATTGGCAACGCAGTCACGGTCGACGTTGCAAAATGGATCGGGGAGCGCCTTGGAAACCCGGGTCGCTTCGAGGCGCTCGCGGTCGCGATTCGTGCGGGTGACAAGTGGCCGCGAGCCGCTTTCAATTGTGGAGAGGGCCGCTTCTCTGCGATGAGTTCCGCGTGGCCTCGGCACACCTCATCGGAGCCATTGAGTGTGTTTCTGGCTCATTCTGAGGCGGAGCCTCTGTCGCTTCGCGCGATTACCGGCTTTCTACAGCGGTACGAAGGCGGAACACTTCGCAAGAAGGATCGGTTTTTGCGCGCGATCAAGTCCTATCAAGCGAATCTGCAGCGAGCGAGTGGCGAGTAGTCGTTCGCGACCGAGGTTGCTGAGCACCGACGCAGCGACCAGTAGGCGGCTCGCTCGCGTGCGGCAATCAGGAACCACGGCTGAACTAGTGGTCGCGCGCAGGGCTCGGCGTGCGGGCCTTCGATTCCGTTCTGGTCCGGGCCATCAAGTTGGATCACCGGACATACAGAGCGCGCGCGGTCGATGGGCAATCTTCGTCCACGGATGTTTCTGGCATCATCATGACGGATGCCGCCGCGCCACCGTGCCGCGACGAAACGCCTCTTTCTGGCGGGCGAAGTTCCGCGACAACGCGATACGTGATGCTCGTGTCGTCCGCGCCCTTCGCCGAGATGGCTACACAGTCCTCATCGTCTGGGAGTGTCAGACCTCGGACGAGGCTCGCCTTGAGGCTCGATTGGCCGCGTTTCGTCAGAGGCTGGCGAAACGGGAGTTGTAGATGGACGTGATCCGTCGAATCATCATCTCGTAGTGAAACGCATCGTTGGTTTCCACCGCGGGTGAGCCGATCGGCAACTCGACGCCTCCGCCATCATTGCGCATCCGAATCGTGAGCACTCCGATTGCATCGTAGCCGGTATCGCTTGCGACGTTTCTGACGCGAAGCTTCCGCAACCGTTCCATGATGTGAAATGTCGCGTCGGGCTGGTTCGCGCGGTTCACTTTCGGTTCTTCCAGCGCTCTCGGGACCTTGTTGCTGTCGGTGCTCACGAACTCGGCTGCGGCATTCACCATTGCGAATCCGACAGCGATCGCATTCTGAGCCGATCCGTTGATGCACTGATACGCGGAAGTCAGCTCGTCGCTGAAGCGTGGCCCCGCTCCCGAGTGCTTCGTCATGGCAGCCTTTGCCTCCACGGCGACGAGTACGTCTCCGACCGGCCTGAGGAAGAGTGCCGGAAGCACCGTAAGTTCTTCCGTTTCGTCAGGGGTCAGGTCGATATCGTAGCGACTTGCCAGCTCTGAGAACGCTGTGGTCGTCGCTCGGGTTGCGGCAGAATTGGGGATACAGATGACCAAATCGAGGTACTTCTTCTTGTTGGAAGAGAACTCGACCATCTCGTGATTGATTCCGAACCCGATCTTGCCGGCCGCCGCGTGGGTTCGGACGAGCGCGCTGGTTCTGAGTAGGTCGAACATGATCGCCCAGCATGCGATCTTGGAGTGCCGATCACTTCGGGAGTGATACTGCCAAACGTTTCCGAACTCGTCTTCGACTACGGGCTTGGACAACGATCTAGCGATTATGGCTGGGCCGCGCATCGTAGAAGATTGGGTTGCGATTTGCGATTTCGGAAGTACGCAGCGGTTTCGGCGCCTGGATCGTAGGCTTGGCATCGTTGGTCAACAGGATCCCCGCCCGTGGAAGGAGCGACTGTGCGTCAAATGCGACGAGCAATGACTGCGCTAATCATCGCCGCGGCTTCTGCGGTCGCCTCCGCCCAGGCTCGTATCACGACCCCACGCGAGCAGTTCGGCCACGACTTCGGCGACGACTGGTTCCTTGCGAGCTACACGCAGCTCGC
>CAZAHQ010000588.1:0-2876 GCA_964484415.1 uncultured Acidobacteriota bacterium
CAACTACAAATCACGCGCCGCGAGTTCTTCGCGCGTGCCGCCGCCGATGGGTTGCAGCTTCAAGTGCACTACATCCCGCTGCATCACCAACCAGTGCTGGCCTCGTGCGCCCGCGCAAGCTCACTAGTCGGTGCCGACCACGCCTACCAACGATTGGTCACGCTCCCCTGCTTCCCCGGCTTCACCAGCTCACAACACTCGCACGTCATCGACTTCATCCTCTCGCTATGCGAAAGGGTCACGGCATGAGCTCCTCCTCGAAACCACTCGACAACAAGACCGTGCTGATCACCGGCGGCACCGGTTCGTTCGGCCGCGCCTTCCTCCGCATGGCGCTCACCGAACAATCGCCGCGCAAGCTCATCGTCTTCTCGCGCGACGAGTGCAAGCAGTGGGAGATGCAGCAGCAAGACCCGCTGTTTCGCGACGAGCGGCTGCGCTACTTCTTGGGCGACGTGCGCGACAGCGACCGCCTGCTGCGCGCCTTCCGCGACGTCGATTACGTGGTGCACGCCGCCGCACTGAAGCACGTCCCCGCCGCCGAATACAACCCCACCGAGTTCATCAAGACCAACATCCACGGCGCGATGAACGTCATCGACGCCGCGCTCGATCGCAACGTCGAGAAAGTGATTGCACTCTCCACCGACAAAGCCACCAACCCGATCAATCTCTACGGCGCCACCAAGCTGTGCAGCGACAAACTGTTCGTACACGGCAACGCCTACAGCGGCGCGCACCCGCGCCCCTCGTTCGCCGTGGTGCGCTACGGCAACGTGCTCGGCTCGCGCGGCAGCATCGTGCAGCACTGGAAGGCCAAGCTCGACGCCGGTGAACGTGAACTGCCGCTCACCGACCCACGCATGACACGCTTTTGGATCACCATCGACGACGCGGTGCGATTCACGATCAACGCCTTCAGCCAAATGCTCGGCGGCGAGATCTTCGTGCCGCGCATCCCCAGCATGTCGCTCACCGATCTCGGCCGCGCGATCGACCCCACCGCCCGCTTCAAGGAAATCGGCATTCGCCCTGGTGAAAAGTTGCACGAGCTTTTAATCGGCGAAGACGACGCGCGACGCACGCTGCGCTTCGACAAGCACTACGTGATTGCCCCCGAGGGGCTCGGCGAACGATTCGCCACGCTCGCCACGCTGCAACAAGCCGGCGGCGTTCGTCTTCCCGACGGCTTCGAGTACAGCTCCGACAAGAACGACGAATGGCTCGACACCGCCGCGTTGCGACGCTTGCTCGAGCACTCCGGCGCACTCGACCCCTCCAACGCGGTGCCGGCATGACAATGCGCGCCGTGATTCGTTGCGACGCCGGCCGCGAGCTCGGACTCGGCCACGCGATGCGCTGCCGCACCCTGGCGTCGTCGCTCAAAGCCTCCGGTTGGCAGGTCGACTGGGCCTGCCGCGCCTCGGCCGAACTGCTGCAAGTGCTCGGCCGCCACCCCGATCTGTCGCTCCCCGGCGAGCCATCGTTCGCACCGCTCCCCACCAGCGAAGCCGGGCTACTCGGCAACTTCGCGCGCGGCGCCGAGTGGGTCGTCGTCGATCACTACGGTGCCGACACCGCGTGGCTCACGCGCCTGCGCGAGGTAAGCCGCGGCACACAGATCTTGCTGCTGGACGATCATCAAACGCGCGATGGCGCCGACCTACGACTGGCGCCGATGCAGCCACACACACCGCACACGCTGTCGGGCCTCGAGTACCTGATGCTGCGCGCGCCGTTCTGCGGCACGCGCAACCCCATCGCGCAGCCTCGAAGCGGCTTCGTGATTTGCATCGGCGGCACCGACCCACAGCACCTCACACGCGCCGCGGTAGAACAACTGATCACGCTTGGCGGGCAACTCCCCGAGCTCACCGTGCTCAGCGGCGACACGCTTCTGGACAGCCTGCTCACGCGTTGGCCCGTTCCTGCGCGGCGCCACACTTGGCTCGATGCCGATCCGCTCGCACGCCTGCTTGGACAGACACAAGCGGCTCTGGTCGCAACATCGGGAGTTGCCTTCGAGGCGTTGGCAATGGGCACGCCGATCGTCGGCTTGCAGTGGGCCGACAATCAAACGCAACACGCGCAGCGTTTGTTGGAAGCCGGCATTCCTGTCACGCCGAACGTGCATATGGCGGCCACACTCCTGCACCGTGGTTGTGCGGTGGCGGCGCGCCTCTCCGATGGCGGCGGCGTCAAACGCGTGGTGCAAGCGATGACGGCACACGTCGAGGTGACCAAGACATGGGCCTCGCGCTAACAATTCTCAGCGATGCGGGCCACTGGCTCGAGCCGGCGTTGGAAACGCTGGGCGACGAGTGGCGCGCGCAAGGGCACACCGTGCGACGCGTGCATACCGCCGCCGCACTCCCGCACGGCGATCTGTGCTTCATGCTCGGCTGCGGGCAAATCGTGTCGCCCGATCTACTCGCGCATCACACGCACAACTTGGTGACGCACGAAAGCGCGCTGCCGCACGGGCGTGGATGGTCGCCGTTGACGTGGCAGGTCTTGGAAGGCCAACGGCAGATCCCCGTCGTGCTGTTTGAAGCGGTGCCACGCGTGGACGAAGGGCCGATCTACCTACGCACCACCATCGCGCTCAACGGCAACGAACTCGTCGATGAACTTCGCGCCGCACAAACCCAAGCCACCTTCTCGCTGTGCCGCGAGTTCGTCGCCAACTACCCCGCGGTCCTGAGCCACGCCCAAGCGCAGAACGGCGTCCCCTCACGCTACCCACGACGGATCCCGGCAACCAGCGAGCTGTTCCTCGACCAAACACTCGAAGAAGCGTTCGATCTGCTGCGCGTCTGCGATCCAGAGCGATACCCCGCCTTCTTCGATCATAACGGACAGCGCTACTACTTGAC
>CAZAHQ010000589.1:0-2869 GCA_964484415.1 uncultured Acidobacteriota bacterium
CGTGGATCGCGTTCTTCCTCGAGGGTGTGCACACGATCGCTGATGAAGCGGTGGCGTCCGCACGCGCGCTTCATCTCTTGATTGCCGGAGATCGGGCCGCTGTCATGAGGCAGAAGACGAGTTCGGTCGCGGCGCTGCGACTGTTCGAGCACCTGCCCCGTCACCCAATCGTGACTGTGGCTTCTGCGATGAAGCTTCTGGCATCGACCAAGCCGACAACAGGTCGTGCGATCGATACGCTTGCCGCGACTGGGGTGCTCACCGAAATGACCGGCAAGCGGCGAGATCGCTCGTACGCGTATCGTCGCTATCTCGATCAGCTTCGCGTTGGGACCGATCTGGAAGCGTAACTGCACCTCAACGATACGTTCGATTGGAGCATGGCGAATGAAGACCCTGAGAACAGAGCGACTCGTGGTGCGTCCGTTCACGGTGGACGACAGCGCGTTCATCCTGACGCTGCTCAACAACCCTTCGTGGATTCAGTACATCGGCGATCGTGGTGTCCGCACGCTCGACCAGGCGCGCGCCTACCTGCTCAAAGGCCCGATCGACATGTACGCGCGGCTCGGCTTCGGCTTGTGCATGGTGGAGTTGATCGGCGATGCAACCCCCATCGGGCTATGTGGACTGATCAAGCGCGACGCACTCGACGATGTCGACATCGGCTTTGCTTTCATGCCTGAGTTCAGCGGGAAGGGGTACGGCTACGAGTCCGCGGCGGCTGTGCTGGAGTATGCGAAAGACACGTTAGATTTGAAGCGGATCGTAGCGATTACGACCGAGGACAACAAGGCCTCGCTCAAGCTGCTCGAGAAGCTCGGGATGAAGTATGAATCGAAGGTCCGAATGCCTGGCGACGACGAGGAGCTACTGTTGCTCTCGATCAAACTCGACGATGCCCCCCGCTGACGTCAAACATCTCGCTGCGCCAGTACGCCATCCCCGTCTCGCCGGTGTGTGTGGTCGGCTCGATCGTGAGCCAGTCGGTGGTGCCAAACGGAATGTTCGCGAGCTTCATTGCGCGCCTTCGGGGGGCTTGAAATCGGTAGGCTGGCGCGGGTTGTGCCGACGGCTCGAAACAGTGCTCACAAGATCGATGCAATTGGCAGTATGATCGCGCACCTCACGACTCGGGCTGGCGCGATCGGCACTCGTATGTGCACCACGGCAGCCCCACTCGCGGAACATCGTAAGCGTTAGAAGGCTGAGCCTTCCGGGAGTGGTCCCATGACGAAAACAGCCAAGGTCGAGGTTTCCAGCGAGTCGGCAGCCAAGCAGCTCGCAGGCTTCATGGCGAAGTACGACCCAGCCATCGGCAAATTGGCCAACGCAGCGCGAGCCCTGCTTCGCAAGAAAATGCCGACCGCGGTCGAGTTGGTGTACGAAAACTACAATGCGCTGGCGATTGGGTTTGGCCCTAGCGAGCTGGCGTCGGAAGTAATCGTGTCGGTTGCGCTCTATCCGCGCTGGGTCGCGTTGCAGTTTGTTCAAGGCGCGAAGTTGCCCGACCCCGAGCGGCTGCTGCGTGGATCGGGAAACCAAGTGCGCGAGATTCGACTCGACGACGCTGGCGACCTGGAATCGGCCGCGATTCTTGCTGTAATCGCCGAGGCAATCCGCAGCGCGGCGAATCCGCTTCCCGAGAAGGGGAAGGGGATCACGGTCATCAAGTCGGTCTCGAAGACGCAGCGCTCGCGCCGGCCGTCGAGCGACGATCCCGAAGGCTAGTCGCTAGTCGAACGCGCGCAGGAATTGTCGCGGCGCGCGCTTCTTTCGCAGGCAGGTGATCGCGGCACTCATGTAGCAGACCGTGACCGCACGTCGTGGATGATCGGTGCGATTGACCCCCGAGCGATGCCAGACATAGTTGTGAATCAAAAGCACATCTCCCGCCGCCGCGGGGATGGGCAGCGCGCGTGACTCGGCCTCGCACCGGGCCGCAACATCGTCGGGGATCTTGCCGCCCAAGGGTGTCGCCAATCCCGCGTGATGCGTACCGTCGACAAACTCGACGCAGCCGGCTTCTACCGGCGCATCATCCAACGCCAGCCACAGCTGCAGCTCAGGATCTCTCGATAATCCCCAAAGCACGCCGCCGTCCTGATGCCACGGCAACACCGTGCCGCCGTTTGCTGCTTTGCTCATTAGCGCGGCGCGGTAGATGGTGATTGGACCGTCAATCACGGCGCGCGCAATGCGCTCGAAGGCGGGGCATCGGATTAGTTCCAGAAAGAGTGGATCGAGTTCGAGCTTCTCGATCTTGCGATAGTTGAGCGACGGCCCTTGCCAGCCCTGTCCGTAGGTGAGGTCTTCGTAGCGGCCGGTGGTGGTGTCGTGTTGGTAGAAGAGACCTTCGTACATCACGCGGCCGAGCATTAGATCGTCGGAGCGTTGCTGCAGGGCAGACAATGCGGCTGGCGCAAAGACGCGGGGGAGATGGGCGTAGCCGTGCGTCTTGTAGTGCTGCACCGCATGATGCCGTTCGTCGTCGTCCACGGTGCGCGCCAGTTCGAGCATTAGCGTGCGTAGCGTGCATCGCCGCCTGACAGCGCGATGTGCAGTGCGTCGATCTGCTTGGCGAGTGTGCCCTCGAAAGCACGTTCACGCGCGTCGATCGCAGCCTCGAGATGCTCGATGCTCGCCGGGCCGACAAGCACACCGGCCACACCCGGCGCGTTGAACGCGAAGCCATACGCGAGATCCAATAGGCTGCGCTGGGCGGAGTCGGCAAGCTGTTGGTAGGCGTCCACGCGGCGGAAGGTCTCAGCGTTCCAGTAGCGGCGTTGATACAGCGTGTTGCCGTCGAAGCGCGACCCGGACGCCGGCTTTTCATTCAGCGTGCGGCCGCCAGCCAGCAACCCCCCCG
>CAZAHQ010000590.1:0-2860 GCA_964484415.1 uncultured Acidobacteriota bacterium
CTGCGCCCGTTTGATGCTCTCGGGCCGGGTCAGAATCTCGCACGCTTGATCGTATGAAACGCGTGGAAACGGCGGAGCAATCGCCTGCAACTTGGCGACATCGCGTTCGAGGATCTTCAACTCTTCGGCACGACGCTCGAGCACGCGACCGATCACATAGCTGATCAGGTTTTCGGCAAGCTGCATCACATCGTTCAAGCCGGCCCACGCCATTTCCGGTTCGATCATCCAGAACTCGGTGAGATGTCGGCGCGTTTTCGATTTTTCGGCACGGAAGGTGGGGCCGAAGCAGTAAACCTTGTCGAACGCCATGCAGGCCGGCTCGAGATACAACTGCCCTGATTGCGACAGGTACATCTTGTCGTCGAAGTAGGGGGTTTCGAACAGCGTCGAGGTCCCCTCGCAGGCTGCCGGTGTGAGGATCGGCGAATCGATCAACACAAAGTCGTTGTCGTACATGTAGTCGCGAATCGACTTGACCACCTCATCGCGGACTCGCAGCGTGGCCCACGGTCCTTTGTGGCGCAGCCAAAGATGCCGGTTATCGAGCAAGAACTCGACGCCATGCTCCTTGGGGGAAATTGGATAGTCGGCCGACGGCCCGACGGTCTCGAAGCGGCGAACCGTGAGTTCTACACCGTTCGGTGCGCGTGTGTCGGATCGCACCGCGCCGCCGATGATGACGGCCGATTCCTGCGTGGCGGAGGCCATGTTCGCGAAGCCGGCCTCGTCCAGGTCTTGCACCGACGCAACCGTTTGAACGGTGCCGGTGCCATCGCGCAGCACCAAGAACGCGATTTTCCCTTTGGAACGGACGTGCGTGACCCAACCGTGCAGCGTGACGTCTTGGCCGACATGGCGGGGGAGATCTTTGATTCGGACGACGGGGGCTGACACGAGTGAGTCCTCGATAGGTGGGGGCAGTGCCTGCAACCGCCCAGGAATGGCGCCCTACGATACGACAGGGCGGCCTGTGCGGCCGCCCTGATGGTTGCGAACCTCGGCTGGGGAGCCGCTAGTCGTCGTTTTCTTGCGGCTTGTGTTCCGCCACCAACTTGGCTTGGATCTCCGGCGGAACGCGCTCGTAGTGGTCCAGTTCCATCGTGTACGCGCCGCGGTCCGAGGTGAGCGACTTGAGGGTGGGGGAGTACTCGAGCATTTCCGCCATCGGCACTTGCGCCTTGACGATGCTGCGGCCGCCGTGCGCCTCCGACCCCTGCACCTTGCCGCGCCGGCGCGTCAGATCGCCCAGAATGTCTCCCATCAAATCGTCAGGAACGGTGACCGTCACCATCATGATCGGCTCGAGCACGACGGCTCCTGCCTCGCGGACGCAGAGTTTGAATACTTCACGTCCAGCGACCTGGAAGGCGACGTCCTTGGAATCGACCGGATGTTCCTTACCGTCGGTGATCGCTGCTTTCACATCCACCAGCGGGTAGCCGGCGATCACGCCGTGATCCATGCAGCTCTTGACCCCCTTCTCGATCGACGGCCAGAAGTTGCGTGAGATCGAGCCACCGAAGATCTCGGATGCGTACTCGAACCCGCCGCCGCGCGGCAGTGGTTCGATTCGCATGTGGACTTCTGCGAACTGCCCCGCGCCACCGGTCTGCTTCTTGTGGCGATACATCGAAGCGGCCTTCTTCGTGATCGTCTCGAGGTAGGGGACGTTCGGCTTTTGCAGATGGGCCTTGATGCCGTAACGCTTGGCCGCTTTGTCGATCGCACTCTTCACGTGGTCGTATCCGAGTCCCATCAACATCAGTTCGTGCGAGCGCCGATCACGATCGAGTCGCAGCGTACCGTCTTCCTCGGCCACCTTGTAGAGCGCGGCCTGAATCTTTTCATCGTCACCCTTGACGTCGCCGTGGACGGCGTAAGAGATCACGGGGCGTGGGAACTGGATCGGAGGCAGCTCGGCTGGGTGCGCCTTGTCGGCGACCAGCGTATCGCCGGTGCGGGTCTCTTTGAGTTTGAAAACCAATCCGATATCGCCGGCACGCAATTCCTGTACCTTCTCGCCGCTCTTGCCGTGAGGCGCTGCCAAGCCTGACGATTTTTCGGCGCTCCCGCGCGTGGCGTTCCAAATCGATGTATCGGCGCCGAGCGTGCCCGAGAACACCCGCACCAGCGAGATGTGTCCGGCGAAGGCGTCGATGTAGGTCTTGAAGACTTGCGAGACCAGCGGCACGGCAGAATCGGGAACGACATCGTGCTCGTGACCATCGGGTGTTTTGGACAAGAACGGCCGGCGATTGAGCGGCGTCGGCGCGTGCGCAGCGAGACACTTTCCCATCGGATGAATTCCAACCAGGTTCGCGCCGCACGCAAAGATCGGGAACACGCTGCGGGCCATGATCGCCTTCTTCAATCCGGCGAGCAGATCGTCCTGGGTCAACTCGTTGGTTTCGAGAAACTCGTTCATCAGGTCATCGTCGACTTCGGCCACGACCTCCATCAACGTCTCGCGCGCCGCCTTCGCCGCCGCGGTCATGTCAGCGGGAATCGGCCCGATCTCCACCTCGGCCGTCCCCTTCTTCGGCACGTAGGACTGCATCGAGATCAGATCGACGACGCCGCGAATCGATGGTCCCTCGCCGATTGGGATCGTGATCGGCACGGCCGTGCGTCCGTAGCGCTCTCGCAAGCTACCGAGAATCGAATTCCACTCGGCGCGCTCGCGGTCCATCTGCGTCACAGCGAAGAACAGCGGGACATGGCGTCTCTCGGCGTCGTCCCACATCTTCTCGGTCTGCACCGCAATCCCATCCAACGCGTGCACCACCAACACGACACTCTCGGCAGCACGCAGCGCTGCCGCAGCATCGCCGATGTAATTAGAGTAGCCAGGTGCGTC
>CAZAHQ010000591.1:0-2852 GCA_964484415.1 uncultured Acidobacteriota bacterium
GTGTTCAACGTGCCATCGGCTCCGAGATCGGCGGTTGTCTGAGTGTCGACTTGGTAGCCGAACATCAGCAGGTCGCGTTCCATCGACTCGAGCGCATGACGGCCTTCGCGCACCGCTTCCAGCGCTTGATCCTGCTTGGCATAGATCTTCTGATCCAGCGCCAGCATCGATAGAGCTGCCAGGAAAAGCATCGAGACGATGGCCAGCGCCACCGATAACTCGGCCAGCGAGAAACCGGACTCGCTACGGCGTTCCCGATCTGCAATCAGCTGCGTCGCCATGGTTGCCTCAGTAAGCCGGAATGTAGAAGGCCTTCTCGGTCGAGAGCGTTACGTGGTGTGGGCGTCCGTGACTGTCTTTCCACTTGACCCGCACCAGCGCGTATTTCACGAAGTTCGTAGCCGGGTTCGCTTCGGAGGAAGGCTCGGTCTCCGTATTCACCGTGTCGCGCGCGGTGGCGCTCAAACCGCTGAGCGACACCCGGACGATCGAGTCGGTCACGTTCGCGGAATCCACGATGTAGACCTCACGCCGGAAGCGTTTGTACTGGTCATGGTTGACCTGGAAGTCGTGGTCGCCCTGCGGCGTCGATGGGTAGGTAGCACGCACGTACTTGAACGGTGTCGCTTTGATGTCGGTGACGTTGGCGCACGAGGTGTTGTAGGTCCAGCGCGTCCCGTTCAGCAGATCGACCTCACCGTAGTTCTCGTCGTGCCAAAGCGAGGACTTGATTTCGTCGATATCGGTACATGGGTCGGTCGTGTCGTTGAACGCGTCGCGGTCGCCATCCTGGTAGCGCGCGTTCTTGATTTGTTCCAGCCGTTGCGAGGCCAGAAAACGCGCGGTGGAGAAGTCCTTCGCCAGTTCCGAAGTGCGGAGGGTTCCAACCATCAACGCGTTGAGGCCCAACAGTGCGATGCCGAAGATCCCGATCGCGACGAGCGCCTCGACCAAGGTCATCCCTTGTTGGTCGCGCGCGATTGCCTGGTTGGTCGTTTGATCGCTCATCGCTCCAGCCTCCACGGTCCGGGAGTTGCCGATGCCGCGTTGTATTCCCAACGACGAACACGACCGGTCGCGCTCGTCACCGTGATCGCTCGCATGTGCCCGGGGTAGGCGTTGGCCGAGTCTTCAGTGGGGATCACGTAGATCGTGCCGTTTGTGGAACTGCCCAAGCGAGAGAACGTTACCGCTGGAGGGCAGCCCGCGAGCGCGAGTGCTGTTGCCATCGAGTTGCCCTGAATATCGTCGATAGCAGCGACAAACCCGAACTGGATGCCGCTGCCAGCAGCCGAAACGGGGTACGTTCTGAGCGTCTCGCCGATCGCCGAGTCGTAGTCACCATCGTTGTTCTTGTCACCGATAACGTCGAAGGTGTTGTTCGCGGCGTTGAACTGAACGACGTAGTCGTGACCGTCGAGCACGGCGCGGCTGCGTGCGTACTCGAGTCGATGAGCAATCTCGGCCGCCGCGCTCGAGCATCTCCAGTTGCCGGTATTGACGGTGTAGAAGCCGACTCCCGCGATGATCCCGATCAAGGCCATGGACACGAGCAGTTCGGGCAGGCTGAATCCACGCTGATCGTGCCAGCGTTGCGGGTGAGTGCTTCGAACGCGGTTCATTCGTCTCATCGCGGCACACCTCATCCCGGCAAACTCCCCCGCTCGGAATATTGGTTCCCGGGATCGGGTGAGCCACCGAGCACGCACCACCGGCGCGTGCAGGCGGTTGTCGCCAACCGGTGCAAACAGCAAGTGGCATGCCGAGGTGTCATGCGGTCCGAATGACCGATCCAGAACGAGCGCGGTGCTGACCGGCCGCGGCCGCGCGGCACGTCGTGAGATCGGTATTGCGAGTTTGTGTCAGTGGTGTCGGATCTCGAACAGTCCGACGGCGAGCTGGAACGCGTCGCCGAGTGCGGTTCGAGTCGATGCCTGCACCTGCACCGTCACGAAACTAGACGTCTCTATCGGAAGGGGTGTGGCCGAATTGCGTCGAAAGAGGGCAACAGCCCACTGAGTCGGAAGCGATCGACGATGGTGCCGAAGGTGGGAATCGAACCCACACGAGTGATTAGCTCGCCGGATTTTGAATCCGGTGCGTCTGCCAGTTCCGCCACTTCGGCACGTCGGATTTCTTGGAACGGCCGGGGAGTTTAGCGCAACCCAGGGCTAACGGGTCGGGCTTTGAACGGACCCCCTTCGCGAGGCGGGTTGAAATAGCCGAACCGCATCGTCGGCCAGGTCTTGCGGACCCGCTTGAACCATCGGGACAGCCCGAATCCCGGAGCCATCGTCAAGGGCAACCCGAGCGCTCCGAGATAGAGATCGGGATCGATGTTCAGATTGCGAGCCTGAATCACGTGGGTTCCCGCCTTGGCAACCGCGGCGTGCAGAGCGGCAAACTCGTCTTCTGTGTCGGTCAAGCCGGAGAAAATGAAGTAGTTGAACGAGACGGTCCCGCCCGCGTGAGCCACTGCGCGGCCGGACTCGAGCACCTGATCCAAGCTGTAACCGCGCGGCCGATAGTAACGGTCGTAGAACTTCGGCTGGCAGGAGTTCAGGCTGATCCGGATGCTATTGAGCCCCGCTGCTACCAGCCGTTGCACGACATCAGGCCGGCTGGCGTTCGTGTTGATGTGTACGGTGCCGCGTTTGGTCCGCTCGCGGATCTTGCGGATCGATTCCTCGAGCACCTCGGCACGCAATAGAGGTTCTCCCTCACATCCTTGGCCGAAGCTCACGATCGCTCTGTCGGCGGCCATCAGGTGTGACGCGGCCATCTCCACGATCTCGTCGACGGTTGGCTGGAAGGTCAGTCGCGGCTGCGTCACCGGGATCTCGTCGGATGGT
>CAZAHQ010000592.1:0-2849 GCA_964484415.1 uncultured Acidobacteriota bacterium
GGGCGGCTCGCTGGACAACGCGATCTTGGTCGATGACGAAGGGCTGAAGGGGATCGACCTTCGTTTCCCAGACGAGTTCGTACGGCGCGAGCTGCTTGATCTCGTCGGCGATCTGGCGCTGCTCGGTTGTCCGATTCGGGGACGCGTCATGGCCTGGCGCAGCGGTCACGAACTACACGGACGATTGGTCGATGCACTGCTGGCCGATCGGAGTGCCTGGGTCTTCGAGAGCGGAACCGGTGGACCGGAGGCTCCGCCTTCGCGCCCGACGCCGCCTGGGCAGACCTCACATTGAGTCCCGAACGTCCGCGCCTCCGTCGCGGGCGCCTGCTCGCCGTCGGTATCGCGATGTTAGTGCCGGTGGCGATCGCGCTCTATTGGGTGATCCAGCGAGGAAAACTCGACTCACAGCTTGCCACGGACAAGACACTGCTCACGGTCCTGTCGACGACGGTGGCGGTGTTCACCTTGGCGCTGGGCGGTCTGTTGATACGGAACCTGGTGCGAGTTCTGGCCGGTTGGCGGAGCGGACCGATCGGCTCGCGCATGCAAGCCCGCGTGGCTCTGACGTTCCTGGTGTTGACGTTGGCGCCGGCCTTGATCTTGTCGTACGCAGCGATCGGGATCGTGTTTCGCACGCTGCGCGATGTGCAGCCGCGAGATCGCGACAAGATGTTGGCGAGCGCCGCTTCGCTCGCTGAATACACGCAAGACGATGCGGTGGCGCGCGCGCTCTGGTTCAGTCAACAACTGCGCACCGACCTAGCAGAGATCTTGACGGGCGACCGTCAGGTGGCTCCCGCAGAGATCGTCAAACGGCTGGAGGCGGCACGGCAGCGGTATGGTCTGGTGGCTGCCGGTGTGGTGCCGCGACGTGGCAGCCCGTTGGCTGTAGCCGAGCCGCCGCGTGAACACCGCGATGGAGTTCGCGCCAGCGAATTGGCCCGCCTACCGGCCTCGCTGGCCGACGACGTGCTTTCCAGCGGCAAGAGCGTCACGCACGCGGAGCGGATGGCATACGGGTGGCGTGCCGTTGCGGTCGTGCCGGTCAGCGCGAACGGGGCGCCGGCCGCCGCCGTGTGGGGTGCCGTCTACATCGGCGAGTCGATCGCCGACGACATCGAGCGGGTGGTCGCTTCCGATCGCGACACCAAGGATTTGATCTCTCGCCGGCCCTCGCTGCAGCGTGTCTACTCGGGCTTGTTCCTGCTGGTCACGCTCGTGGTTTTGTTTGCTGCGATCTGGAGCGGATTTTATTTCGCGCGACAGATCACCGATCCGATTCTCGAGTTGGTCACCGCCACCGATGCGTTGGCGCGAGGCGAGCTTTCCACGCGGGTGCGTGAGCGCGGCCAGGACGAGATCAGTCAGTTGGCTCGGAGATTCAATCGAATGGCTGGGGAACTCGAGCGTGCACGCCGCGACCTGGACGCGCGTCGGCACTACATCGAGACCCTCCTGGAGACTGTTCCTGTCGGCGTCATCTCGGTCGATGCACAAGGCAAGGTTTCGACGGTCAATCGATCGGCGCTGGAGGTGCTGCAATTGGATGCGCTGGAGGCGGGTGCCGACTTCAAGCAGGCGCTCGGGGATCAGCGCGAGGCACTGCTCGAAGCCGTGCTGCCGGTGATCGAAGGCCGACTGCCCCGAATCCAACTCGAAGTTCCCCTGAATGCGGGAGCCGGACACGTCTCGGTCGAGGTCAACGCCGAGCGCTTCATCATCCCCGGGCGCGGCGAGGGGGTACTGCTCGTGCTCGCCGATCTCACGCAGTTGCGTCGTGCCGAACGCCACGCCGCCTGGGGCGAGGTCGCACGCCGGGTCGCGCATGAGATCAAGAATCCACTGACGCCGATCCGGCTCTCTGCCGAGAGATTGTTGCGGCGATTCCAACGCGATGGCACGGAGGCAGGGCCGATCGTCGAAGAGGGCGTGGCGACGATCGTTCGCGAGGTCGAGTCGCTGCGGCAATTGATCGATGAGTTCTCTCGCTATGGGCGGATGCCCGAAGTTTCGCCGGAATTGGGGGACATCCGCAGCGTCGTCTCCGATGCGGTCGCGCTGTATGAGGGCGCTTCCCCTGGTGTCCGCTTCGAGCAGTCTCTGGACATCGACGTCCCGCCGCATCGCGTCGATCGCGATGCGATGCGCCGTGTGCTCATCAATCTGCTCGACAACGCCGTCAAAGCGCTGGGTGGCCGCGGTACGATTTCGGTGCGGGTCAGTCACCATGCGGTGCATCGAACCGTCGTGCTCGAAGTGGCGGACGATGGCCCTGGGTTGAGCGAGGAGGACCGGAAGAAGCTGTTTCTGCCGAACTTCTCGAGAAGACCGGGCGGGACCGGACTCGGCTTGGCGATCGCGCATCGGATCGTGACGGAGCATGGTGGCTGGGTGCGCGCCGAAGCAGCCGCCGCGGGTGGAACACGGATGATCATCGAATTGCCTGTGGCGGAAGCAGGCGCAGCGACCGAGCCAACTCGGGGAGAGACGGAATGAACGATCCACGCGGCAAAGGGACCATCTTGATCATCGACGACGAGGATTCGGTCCGCCGCGCGTTGTCGCAGATCTTGGAGGACGAGGGGTACCTCGTGTCCTCTGCCGCAACCGGCGAGGCGGGTGCGGAGCAGGCCGTTGCTCAGGGACCGGACGCGATCTTCTTGGATGTTTGGTTGCCGGGAATCGACGGACTGGAAGTTCTTCGCACGATTCGCGAACGTGGTGTGCAGTCGCCGGTGATCATGATCTCGGGCCACGGTTCGATCGACACGGCGGTGCGCGCCACGAAGCTTGGCGCCTACGATTTCATCGAGAAGCCGCTGTCGCTCGCGAAGCTGCTGCGAACG
>CAZAHQ010000593.1:0-2842 GCA_964484415.1 uncultured Acidobacteriota bacterium
CGGCGAGGATCGTCGTGGAAATTCGGCAAACCGAACGGCGGGTCAGTGAAGTACAACGCGCCATCGCTGCGATACACCAAGTCGTTCGGGCTGTTGAGGCGCTTGCCCTCAAAGCGATCGGCCAGCACGGTCAGTCGACCGTCAGGCTCGAGTCGCGTAACACGGCGCCGGCCATGTTCATCGATCGTCAGTCGGCCTTGTTTGTCGAAGGTCAACCCGTTGCTGCCGGGCTGACCGTACTCGGCGATGTCGGCACCGTCGTAGCCACTCTTGTCGCGAAAAATCGACAACGGCGCGTTGGGCGTCCAGCGGTAGATTCGATTCTCATTGGGGTCGGAGAAAAGCAGCGACCCATCCTTGGTCCAAACAGGTCCTTCGGTGAAGGCAAACCCTTCGGCGATCTTCTCGAGCGTCGCGTCCTTGGGGACGATGCTGTCGATCGCGGGGTCCAGCCGCATCACGTCGACCGGAACGGCACGCGGCGCGATCGCACGGGGCGTGCGGTAGAACAGCAGCTTCGCCGAACGAACCCAGATGTAGTTGGCCGGCGGATCGCTGATCGGGCCGTTGATGGCGAACACGGCAAGCTGATGCGACTCGCCCGCCTTCACACGCGCAGAAACCTGCAGGCGGTTAGGCACATTGAAACCGGCGATCATCGAGCCGCCGCTTTGCCCCAACTCACGCGGCAGCTTTCCATCGAGCCAGACCTCGGCATAGTCGTCGACGGTGATCTCGAACACAGCGGTGGAACCGGCTGTGAGGAAGTCGCCAACTTTCTCGGGGATTCTCAGGTTCAGGCGCAACCAAGCGAACGAGACGCGCCCATTGCCGCGCCGCGACTCGAAGTTGGGCGGGTCGAGCACTTGCCAAGCGCGGTCATCGAATTCCACGCCGCCTGCATGCGGCGCGATGTCGTAGGTTCGATTCGGTGCGCCGCTCGGTTTGCGATCGGGCCCAACCGCGCGGAAATCAACGTCCACCACCTGCGCATCCGCATACCGCCACGCGCCGCCGACCTGGCTCACACCTTGCGATGTGGCCAGGTCGACGATCGCGTCGGGGATGCCGGAGGGGGGATCCGGCGCGGAGAAGGAGGAGGAGAGGGGGAGCAATGAACAAGCGCTGAGTAATGTGCCGAGCAGAATTCGTCGCCGGCGCGGATCGGTGAGCAGCAGCAAGGCGCTCTGTCGAAAGCGAGTGCGCATGAACGAAACCTCCGAGTTGCCGTCAAGGCTGTGATGCCCTTTGCAACTACGGTGGTTGTGATGCGCGAGTCGGCCAAAGGTATCACGCGACTGAAGGCCTGTTCGACGGAGTGATCAAGCTGGTGTTGCGCCGTTCCGTCGTCCAGGCTGCGACCTGGAATGAAAGCCAATGGGTGCCGGTTGCGAGCCCGCGCGGATGGGCCGGCAGAGAGGGTCAAGCAGAGAGAGTCGAGCAAAGCCGGCTGAGCCGAGACGGTCGAGCAGAGACGGCCAGGCATTGACGGCGACGCGGCGGCGGCGACACAAAGACGGCCACCTGGCGGCCAACGAGTGACGGTCCGGTCGTGAGACCGGCAAAGAGTACCCAACAGCCCCACCTTAACGGCGTTCGGTCAACCGTACAGTGGTGTCTGAAGATCGCTCAGCGACTAGGTCATTCCCAAAGCGAGGCCGATTCACCCAGAATCCGAGCCGGATCGCGGCTGGCCGTGGACCGAGTGATAACAGTCTCGCAGGCCAGCACCGACCGTCACCGAGGGGGTTTTGCGATGAACAACGTTCTGTACCTGGTTTTCCACTTCTGGTGGGCGATCGCCATTGTCGCGTTCTTGCTACTGCTGATCAGCTACAAGCTGGTGCTGCGGATGTTCGGCGTGGTGATCATCCCCGAAGACTCGATTGGAATCGTCAACAAGAAGTGGGTCGTGTTCGGCAAGAACCGCACGCTGCCCGACGGCGCGATCATTGCGCTCAACGGCGAGGCCGGCTTTCAAGCCGACACGTTGGCGCCCGGCGTGCACTTCATGCTTTGGCCCTGGCAGTATGAGGTCACGCGACAGAAGTTCACCGACGTCAACGAAGGGTTCATCGGCGTCGTGGAAGCGCGCGACGGCCACTCGCTGTCGCACGGTCGCGTGCTCGGTAAGCAGGTGCCGTGCGATTCGTTCCAGAACGCGCGGCAGTTTCTGATGGGCGATGGGGAGCGTGGCCCGCAGTTGGCGATCATCCCGCCTGGAACGTACCGCATCAACACCGCGCTGTTCTCGGTCGTGCCGGAACCGGTGACCGAGATCGAAGACAACATGGTCGGGATCGTGACCACGCGCGAAGGCAAGCCACTCAACACCGGTGACGGAGAGATCGCAGGACCAGAAGTGATGGGGCACAACAGTTACCAAGACGCGCAGGCCTTTATCGATGCCGGCGGCAACAAGGGGTTGCAGGAGGCAGTGTTGTTGGCGGGGCGCTATTTCATCAACCCCCGCTTTGCGACCGTCGAGACCAAGCCGATGACCGATGTGCCGATTGCGCACGTCGGCGTCGTGATTGCGTATGTCGGTAAGAAGGGGATTGACGTTACCGGCGAGTCGTTCAAGCACGGCAATCTGGTAAGCAAAGGGGAGAAGGGGGTGTGCGTCGACCCGCTCGACCCTGGCAAGTACCCGATCAACTCCTTTACGCACAAAGTCGAGTTGGTTCCGACCGCCAACGTGGTGCTCAATTGGGCCACGGGAAAGACGGAAGCGCATCTGCTCGACAAGAACCTCTCCACGATTACGGTTCGCTCCTCCGACGGGTTCACATTCAACCTCGACGTGAGTCAGATCATTCACATTCCGCGCAACGATGCGCCC
>CAZAHQ010000594.1:0-2840 GCA_964484415.1 uncultured Acidobacteriota bacterium
CTCGATGCAAAAGAAAACGGCCGGTGTCGCCACCGGCCGTTCCTGGTGCAGCTTGCTGCGACGATCAGAACTCGTACTTGAAAGTCCCCAGCACCGACCAGCGCGACACAGCCGTGTTGCCCTTGTCGTTGTTGTTTTCCTGGATCTGAACCGGATCGGCGCTGCTGAAGTTGTAGATGTACTTGCCGATGTCGTTCGCCGTGCACTTGAAACCCGTAACGGCAGTACCGACCTGGCGGCAAACGCCCGAATAGCTCGCCACACGGGCCGTCGAGAAGAAGCCGTAGTCGTCGATCAGGCCCCAGTTCTTGTTCAACAGATTGCCTATGTTGTTGATATCGAGGGAGATGATGGACTTGTGCCCCTTCATGAAGCCAGGCAACTCCTGACTGATGCGCAGGTCAAAGTTGTGCACAAACCCGGTGCGGAAGGCATTGGCTGGCGCAACGTGACCCTGGTAGCGCTTGTATTCCGGGTGATCGTCCAGCCAGGCGAAGAAGTTATCCGCCATCGCCTGACCACCGGTGAATACGACCTCATCCGGGTTCGGGATGTAGAACAGATCGTTCAGCGTGCTCTGGCCGTCGCCGTTCATGTCGTTGCGGAAGATCAGGCTGTACGGACGGCCCGAACGCCCTTCATAGAAAAGGCCCACCTTGGTCTTGTAGTCACCGAAAAACGCGTGCTCCCAGTTCACCGTACCGGTGAAACGGTCCTTGATGGCGTAGCGCGAGTTGTAGGCGATGTTCTCGTTGGCGTTGAAGATCGGTGCGCCGTTCCAGTTCGAGGCATTGATCGAGCTGGTCAGCGGGCTGACCTCATCGGCCTTCGTATAGGTATAGCCGAAGGACCAGGACCAATCGTTCTGCATCGGCCGATTCAAGCCAACGGTGAACTGCGTGCTCTCGCCCTTGTCGGTATTGCGCAGCAGCAGCACATCGCCCACGCCGATCGGGCGGGCATAGCGTGCGCTGGAGGTGAAGCCCGCGCCCGTGGTGGCATTCACGCTGGTCGGCGACCAGAACAAGTCGCGGCCATCCGGACCCGGCTGGTTGGCGCCGACGCCTGCGCCGTTACGCAAATCGAGGCGCTCGATGTAGATGGCGTCCTTGACCTTGGTCTTGACCAGTTCGGCCGACAACACGATTCCCTGCCACGGCAGCTCGTGTTCGAAAGCCAGGTTGGCCTTCCAGGCGGACGGCAAGGCCAGCCCCGGCTCGAGGATGTCGACGTTCTGACGCGCGCAGCTCGACAGGGTTGGCGTCGGGAAGCACAGGGCCGGATTGTTCGGCGGCGTGTAGGGCGGGTTGACGTTCGGCGTGAACACGCCGGTCAGACCGGAGCTCAGGTCGTACTCGAGGTAGTTCAGGCCAGTGTTCTGGTAGGCACCGGCGATCCACACGTTCGGGGAAGCGCCCTGGAACAGGCCGATGCCGCCACGCAATTGGGTCGGGCGATCGGCGTCGAAGGTGTAGTTGAACCCGAAGCGCGGCTGCAGCAACGAAGCCTTGAGCTTGTTGGTGTTGTCGTAGCCGTAGATGCCCTCGATGAAAGTGTTGTGTTTGGGCTGGTCGTCGTACTTGGGCTTGTCCCAACGCAGGCCGAAGGTCAGCGTCAAATTGTTGTTGACGGTCCAGGTGTCCTGCACGAACAGCGCCATGTTTTCCTGGTCGTAGATCGCGGGCACGTCCTGCCCGATGTTGCCGCCGGGCACCGGGACGCGAACGATGTAACGCGACGGTGTGCCGGCGACGAACTGAGCCAGGTTGGCGAACTCATAAACGCCGTTTACGTTGCGACCGAAGAAATTGACGATGCTGTTCTTTTCCCAGTCGACGCCGAACTTCAGCACGTGGTCGCCGGCGTACCAGGTACCGGCGCCGAAGAAGCTGGTCTGCTCGGTGTCGACGATATTGACGTGGCTGTTCTGTTCGGTGCCGAGGAAGATCGAGTTACCGCCCGGATAGCCGAGGATGCGGATCTGCGGCAGACTGGAGAACGTGTCGCGGACCGCCGAGTAGTCGCGGCTGGAGATCTTGAACTCGGTCGAGAACGATTCGGACCAGTCGCTGAAGAGTTGGCCGACCACATTCTCATAAGTTTTTGGCAGTGAGTACCAGAAGCTGCTCAGCGAGATCGAATCATTGTCGAGCTGCGGGAAGCGAACGACGCTCTGGTCGGTCTTGCTGTAACGCAGCGAAGCGCGATGCGCGTCGGTAATGTTCCAATCGAGCTTGAGTGCGTATTCCTCGATCTCGGTGTCGGCACCGGCCGGACTGAGGTCCCCGGCCTCGAAGCCCCAGGCGGAAGCCGCCGCCTGTACGGCAGCGATGTCAGTGTCCGTGATGTTGCCAAGTCCGTAAGGCGTATCGCCCAGGCCCACGCCCGGGGACTTGCGGATGTATTTTTCGTAGTTCAGGAAGAAGAACAGACGATCCTTGATCAACGGTCCACCGAAGGTGCCGCCATAGGTCTCTTCTTCTTCGAAACCGTTGAAAGTGACACCGTTGAGTTTCTCGCGCACCCAGTCCTTGTCGCGCAGCGAGTAATACACGCTACCGTGGAACTCGTTGGTGCCCGAACGCGTCACCGCGTCGACAACCGCGCCGATGCCACCGGCGATGGTCACGTCGTAGTCGGCCACGGCGATCTTGATCGCTTCGATGGCGTCCATCGACACCGGCTGGCGTTCGGTCGGCAGGTTGTTCGACTCAAGGCCAAACGGATCGCTGGCGCCGACGCCGTCGATCTTGATGGAGTTGTAGCGGGTATTCTGGCCGCCAGCGGAGATGGCACCGTCGGCCTTGCTAACCTGGGAAACGCGCGGATCCAGACGAATG
>CAZAHQ010000595.1:0-2838 GCA_964484415.1 uncultured Acidobacteriota bacterium
TCGTGGCGCTTGCTTCGCATCAACCTTCGCGCGCAACTCGGGATCGCACTCGCACTCGCGGGATTGATCCCACTCACAGGGCTCGCGGTTGCAACGCGCGCGCTGGCACGCGCGCAGTCGACGCAACGTCTGATCGGCGAAGCGGCCCAGCGTGTCGACTTTGGCGCCACGTTGTTGCAGGACCTGTTAGCGCTGCGAACGGAAGATGCCGCCGGAAGTGGGCGGAACGAAGCCATTCCGATCGATCGCGAGACGGCGTCATGGCTGGCACGCACGTTAGGCGAGGATCTGTTCATCTGGCGAGATGGCCGACTGATTGCGACCAATCGCGACGATCTCGTGCGGGCTGGACGTTGGCCGGCACGCATGGACGGTGAGGCTTGGCGGCGATTCGCCGAAGGGGGCCAGGCGCTGTGGATCGAACGGAGGTTGCCCGCCGTCGACGCCCTAGAGGTTGCCTCGACCATCGCGCATGGAATCTATCGCGAGCCTCGAGGGCGCGCGGGAGTTCTCAGCTTGCCGCTGGGACAAGGGGGCCGAAGACCCTCAGAGAGCCTGGTGGATGTCGATCGCGCACTGTTGGTGAGTGCCGCGTTGTTGCTGGGCCTGGCAGCGGTTGCTGTGATCCCAACCGCGCGCCGTCTGACGGCCCCACTCTCGGAATTGCGCATCGCAACGAAGCGATTGGCCGAGGGTGATTTCCTGACCGCAGTGCCCGAAACAGGGTTCGAGGAAACGCGGGCTTTGGCGCGTGCCTTTCGCGAGATGGCCGCGAGTCTGGAACGCCAGCAACGCGCCTTGCGCGCCAGAGCCGCAGCAATCGAGGCGCTCATCACCAGCATGCCGGTGGCCGTGCTTGCCACCCTCGATGACGGCACGGTTGCGGCCACGAATCCGCGAGCGGTAGCGATGCTCGGTCTCGGGCCCAATCGCGCGCTCGAACCGCCCCAGGGAGATTTGCGCGAAGCGGTGAATCGAGCGGTACAACAACGTGGACCGACCAGTGAGATCGCAAGCCCTGTCGAGGCAACAGGACCGCGCCACTTCCGGGTGACCGGGCTCGATCTGCCGCGAAGCGAGGAGAGTGGTGAGGCAACTCGACTCGTGATCGTGGAGGATCTCACCGATACGGTTCGCAGCGAGCGACTCGTTGCCTGGGCGGAAATGGCCCGACGTGTGGCGCACGAGATCAAGAACCCGCTCACACCCATCTCACTGATGGTCGATCACGTCCGGCGCCTTGCCGGCCGCAATGATCCGCAGTTCCCAGAGGTATTGACGCGCTGTCTCGACACGATCGCCGAACAGGTACGCGTGTTGCGGGACACGTCCCGCGAATTCTCCGACTACGCTCGACTTTTGGTGGCGCGCCCCGAGAAGACCGATATCTCTGAAGCGCTGGGTGACTGGCTCAAACCGTACCGGATCGCGCCGCCGGCCAATCTCCGTTTTGATTGGTTCCCTGCTGATGAGCCCGCATGGGTGGTCGTCGACCCGCGCCTCTTGCGACGTGCCGTGATCAACTTGGTAGAAAACGCGATCGCCGCCGCGGGAGATCATGGCCGGGTTCAGGTGCGGCTGTGCGCTCACAGCAGCGATTGGGTCATCGAAGTTGTCGATGATGGTCCGGGGATCGACCCACGTAAGCTCGAACAGTTGTTCGAGCCCGATGTCACAACCCGCGAAACCGGCTCCGGCTTGGGCCTGCCGATCGTGCGTGAAGCGGTCGCGGCGTTGGGAGGGCGGCTCGATGTGAATACCGAGCCGGGAAAGGGCACACGCTTCTCGTTGACGCTCCCGGGGGGATGACTTTTTCGCCCGGTTGCCCTATCAATGCGAGCGTGAACGAACAACTCAAGAACCTATCGCTGCCGCTGCTGCTTGTCCTGGTCCTCGCTGGTTGCGACGGTTGCAACAGCACCACTCACGATCAGCCCGCGGTTCAGCGTGGCGGAACGCTCGTCGTGGGTCTCAAAGCGGAACCGGACACACTCAACGTCTATTTGGGCAAACTGGCGGAATCAGGCTGGGTCGCAAATCGGACTCTCCCGAGATTGGCGCGCGAGATCCCACCTGGGAGCGGCGAAGCGGCTGGTTTCAGGCCGGAACTGGCGGACCGCTGGGAATGGCAAGATGAGGGCCGCACCCTCACCTTCACGCTGCACCCGAAGGGTAGTTGGTCAACCGGACAACCGATCACCTGCGACGACGTCCAGTTCACGTGGCGGGCGCAGACCAGTTCCGATCTGGCCTGGCGGATGGCGTCGCTGAAGCGACACATCACCTCGGTCGAGTGCCCGGGGCCGTTGACCGCCGTGTTCCGTTTCGACGTCGCATATCCAACGGGATTCATGGATGCCAACGATCTCAACATCCTCCCCGCCTCGCTGGCATCGATTCCGTTTTCGGCCTGGCGTCAAACCGACTGGGCCACGCAGATGCCGGCAGGAGGCCCCTTCAAACTCGAGCGCCGGGCTGCCGGATCGGAGTGGGTGCTTGCCCGTCACGACGGATGGCAAGGTGCACCGGAGCAACCGGTGCTGGACAAGATCGTGTTGAAACCGCTGCCCGACTACAGTTCGCGATTGAACGCCTTCCTGGCCGGCGATCTGCATATCGCGGATCAGATTCAGCCAGTCGACTTGCCACAGATTGCGCAGAAGCCGGAACTGAAAGTCGAGCGAAGGACGGGCTGGAGTTACTCGTACATCGGATGGAACACCATCGACCCAACCGCTTACGGCGACTACCGCAAGCGAATCGAAGCGGCATGCGCAGGAGCGGAAAACTGCCCCGAGGACACGGCGGGATTGGCCGCCCTGGCGCTAGCTCATCCCC
>CAZAHQ010000596.1:0-2835 GCA_964484415.1 uncultured Acidobacteriota bacterium
CGCCTGACTTCTGCAAACGCGCCGAGCCCCAAGGATGCGGCCCCGCTTTCGGCCGCAGCCACCAACCCAAACTCGAAAAAACCCGCGCCTTCGATCGAACCGAGCGTGCTCGCGATCCCAAGTTCGGATGCCATAAGCATGCCGCTGACCGCACCCACCGCACCGATCGCATAAAGAATTCCGACACCGCCGAGCACGTTTTTCGACGTCTCGTCTGCAGCTGCGCGGAGCTCGTGTCCCCACGTATCCCAATTCGTCACGCGACGCGGCGAGCTGGTCGCTGCCTTGCTGTCGCTCGAAGGAAAAACCTCGAGGGCGGTGAGGCTGTGGCCGGTGCCTTCTTGCTCCGCGAGATAGTCGGCTTGCGTCTTTTCGCGACCGAGATTCGCCCACGGATTCTCGCGCGACAGCCCCGAGCGATCGACATGCGCAATGGGACTGCCGCGACAATACGCATAACGATTGACGTCATCGGAGACGCCAATGGGATCTGCACTCGTCCAACGACCAAGCCAAGCGGCGTAGTACCGCGCACCGTGGCGTGCGAGGCCGGTTTCGTCGTCGCGCTCCATGCCGGTGTGGCGATAACGATTCGCGGCAGCATCAAGCCCCGCTCGCATGGCGCGATAGCTGGTGGTGCTACAATGCCGACGATCGCTTGCACTTCAGTACGGCATACGCGCATCCCTCGCGTCGCTCGAACGCGAGCTTGCGCAGCAGTGACCTGCTCCCGAAGAACTGGACAGCTGTCGACTTCCTAGTCTCGCAGAAATTTCGGGGGTGTCATGAAGCGATCGAAGTTCGACGAAGAGCAGATCGTATTTGCGATTCAGCAGGTGGAGGCCGGCGTGCCGGTCAAGGAGCTGTGCCGCAAGTACGGGATCTCGACGAAGACATTCTACAACTGGCGAGCGAAGTTTGGCGGTTTGGCGTCGTCAGAGATCCGCGAGTTGCGGCAGCTTCGCGAGGAGAACCGCAAGCTCAAGGGCTTGGTCGCGGATCTGAGTTTAGATCGCCAGATTCTCAAGGACGCCCTCGCAAAAAAGCTCTGAGGCCTGCGCGCAAGCGCGAGCTGGTCGACAAGGCGACAGGCCGGTACGCGATCAGCATCAAGCGAGCGTGCAGGCTATTCGACCTACAGCGAAGCACCTACTACCAGCGCAGCGCGAAGGACCCTCAGGACGCGCTGCGGCAGCGGCTGCGGGAGCTTGCGGAAACGCGGCCGAGGTTTGGCTACCGACGCCTGCACACTCTGCTGCGGCGAGAAGGCTGGCCGGTGGGTGTGAAGCGCGTACATCGGCTGTACCGCCTTGAAGGGCTCGGATTGCGGGTCAGAAAGCGGCGAAAGCTTGCAGCGAGGATCCGCGTCTCGCCGGCGCCGGCCAATGCCCCCAACGAGTGCTGGAGTATCGACTTCGTGTCGGACGAGCTCAGCAACGGAAGACGCTTTCGAGCGCTGACGATCGTCGACAACTTCACGCGTTTGTGTCCGCATCTCGAAGTCGCGGCGCATCTGCCTGCCACAGCCGTCGTCCAGGCACTCGACAGGGCGATCGCGATGGCCGGCAAGCCGTTGGTGATCCGGCTCGACAATGGCACGGAATTCACGTCGCTGGTCTTCGAAACATGGGCTTTTAGCCGACGCATTCGGCTCGACTTCATCGCGCCCGGCAAGCCAACCGAAAATGGTTTCATCGAGAGTTTCAACGGCAAGCTGCGCGATGAGTGTCTCGCAACCTCTTGGTTTACTTCGTTGGCGGATGCGCGCTCGACCATCGAAGCGTGGCGAGTTGACTACAACAATACGAGACCGCATTCTGGTTTACGTGGTCTCGCTCCAACCCAGTTCCTCGCGGCCCTGCTCAAGGAGCGTGCGTCATGAGGATCGTCGAAGGAAGTAATCAGCTGTCCACAATTCGGGATGCGGTCACGGCACAGTCGAACTGCCCCGGTGCGGTGTCCACCAAACCGGGGCAAGTTCACTCCGAGATTTCCCGGGGCAGTTCACGCTATCCGCTGCTGGTGTCGTTCGCCCCCGTCGTGCCGCCCACGGGTCCGCACTTCGTGGCGCCTTCGAAGACCGACAAGAAGAACATCCCTCCACCACCTGCGTAGCCACCGATCACGATGTCGAGCGATTGACCCGCTTCGACGTCGACTGTGGCGATCGAGTAGGCAGCGCCACAATCGTCGTTACAGGCGAGCGACTCGCCCGAACACGCATCGAACACACCGAGCACGGTGTCGAAGTTCGAACCACCGAGGTCAAAGGTAAACGCGCCGGCGGAGGGCGCCGTCCATCGAATGATCCACTCTTCTCCCGCTGCCGTGCCGCCCGTTGCCTCCGTATCGTTGCCGCCGGTGTCCGATGGCCCGCCGGTGCCGGATGCGAAGCCCCCTATGCCACTTTCGCCACCACCGGAGAACGTCGATTCACCGGAGAACGTCGACTCACCGGAAAACACCCGGTACCCGCAGAGATCTTCGATTTGGTTTCCGGCGCCGATGGTTGTGCCGCTCGTGACGGTGCGACCTATGTCCCCACCGATATCTTCGTTGAACGTGAGCTCGGATGCGCACTGATCCCCGGTGGACGTTGAGTCCGCCCCGGTAGAGGTCGTTGAGTCCGTCTCCGTCGTCGTCGTTGTCGTTGTCGTCGTCGTCGTGGAGCTCTCTGTGGCCGAAGTTTCCGTCGTCACGGGAGAATCCACCGTCGTGCCAACCGAGGTCTCCGTGTTCTCGTTCGTGGTGGAGGTATCGCCCGGGGTCCCGCCACCATCACCGCCGCAGCCCGCCCAAACCGTCCATGCAAAACACAACGCGCCGATTCTTTGC
>CAZAHQ010000597.1:0-2804 GCA_964484415.1 uncultured Acidobacteriota bacterium
ATCACGACAACGGCGATGCGCTGTGCCCGACGCATCATCGGCGTGGGCAGCATGGTGGGTATCTGCATGTCAGTGGCGATACGCCGTTGCAGCGCATTTGGCGATTGGGGCCGGCGGGAAGTGGTGCGTGGTATCGCAACGAGCGTCGCGTTGTGGTGGTCGGCAACTAGATGGGACTGAGCGTCTCGGCACCCGACCGTCGCGCACTCGGCATGAGATCTGTTTGCAAGGGAGATTCAATCGAGACATCCAGAAGCGTCGATCCCAAAGACCGTCGGCGGACCGGTGATCGGGCTATGTGGCGGCTTGTGAGCGAAGCTACTCCTCTCGGCTGTGGGCTGTGCCGCACTTCCAACAACTGGAGAACTGCGCTTCGAGCAGCTCGTCGCACTGGCGGCAACGCCATGCGGTCTGCGGGTCTGGCGCGGGCGTGGCGCGTTCGTACTCCGACACCACCTCACGCGCTCGATCGAGCTGCTGCTCATCGAGTATCCAGACCGACGGCCGCAGTTCGGCCGATGCAGAGACCGAGCCCAACGCGAAAAGATCGCTGCCACGCACCTCGCAATCGATCGATTCGTTCTCCAGCAGCCCTTTGACGAATTGAGCCTCCGCCGGATGCTGCGCGCTAAAAACTCGTTGCATGGTCACCTCGCTTTCACACGTTACTTACTTGCCGGGTGCCCTCTCGCATGCCACCTTGACCCTATGCAAACTGCAATGCAACCGATTATCAACACTGAACGACTAACCCTTCGTGAGTTGTGCCACGACGATTTGGCCTTTGTGACGGAGCTTCTGGGCGATGCCGAGGTTACCCGCTTTCATGCCAGTCCATACTCGCCCGAAGAGGCGTCCGCCTGGCTGGAACGTCAGTTGGATTTCTATCAAGACGGCAAGCACGGAATGTGGCTGGTGCTCAACCGAAAGTCGGGCAAGCCGGTGGGCTTGGTGGGGCTCGTTCCACAAACCGTGGATGGCGTCTCGGAAACCGAGTTGGTCTACCTGATTCACCGCAAGCACTGGCGACATGGTTACGCAACCGAAGCCGCCTTTGCCGTGCGCAGCTTGGCGCGCGATCGATATGGCTACTCTCGCGTCATCTCGATCATCGACCCCGATAACCTCCCATCGCAGGGAGTCGCACGTCGACTCGGCATGCAAGCGAAACGCACGCTGGTTTGGAACGGTGTGCAGCACACGTTGTTCGCGGCGTCTCTGGTCGCGTCCGATTAGATTTTCGCGGAGTGCGATACCTGCCGACTTCCAAGCGCCGGCAGCACGATCAGCGAGGTTACGACACAGGCCGCGATTCCGAGCGCGATCAATGCGCCGGCATTTCTCAAGCCGGGCATGTGCGATGCGGTCAGTGACCAAAAGCCGCCGATCGTGGTGAGGTTCGCCAGCAAGATGCCGCGTCCTGCTTCGCGTGCGGCACCGACCATGCCGCCTGCTGGGTGGTGTCGTGCGGCATGCACGATGTGCAGCCCGTCGTCGATACCAACGCCGAAGATCACCGGAATCACGACCAACGAGATCAAGTCGAGGGGACGGCCGAGCCAGCCCCACAATCCGAAGATCCAGGTGGTGGCCACGAGTACCGGCACGAACCCGAGCCACAGCGACGGCACCTCGCCGCGAAACTGAAACAGCACCACCACCACGATCAAGATGGCAGCCAGGCCGCCGAGAAGTTTGAAATCGCGCAGCGCTGTCTGCCGCAACTCGACACCAACCTTAGGAATCGATGCCACCAGCGTGCCGGGAACCGCTTGCTTGAGCTTGGCAATCACTGCGTCGGGCGGACCCTGCGGCCACGCGCCTCGCGGCAAACGCAGGTGAACGGCGGCCCAGGTGCGGCCATCGTGCACGCGAACGGTCTCGCGCAACCATCCGGGCCATTGCGTGATGTCGTTGGCGACCTGCCGGATGGGCGAGGCGATGGTCAAACCCGCCGCAGCGGCCTCGCGTTGAAAGCGCGCCTGTGCCTGCGGCAACCCGATCGACTGCAAGCGCTGATCGCGACGCGCGCGTTCCGCGGCACTCAGCGCGAAGTCGGAGGGCGCAAACAGTTCAGCACCATGCGGCAACATCGGCGACAAGATGTCGCGCACACGCAACGAAGCATCCAGCGCTTCATCGAGCGAATCAGCCGGCACGACGAACGTCGTGGTTTCCGAGCCGAGCGCAAATTTGGCCTGAATCAGTTCTTCTGTTTTCGAAAGCTGGCTGTCGGCGGGTCGCAAGGCACGCGGATCGGTGGTGAGTTGCAGCTTGGGCAGGCCGAGCAGCGCCAACAGTGTCAGCACAGCGCTGGCGGTAATCACAAAGCCGCGGTGCTTTACGCCCAGACCGGTAATCGCGTTCACCAGCCGGTCGGTGAGGCGCCAAATCTTTCCGGGCTTGCGACGTGACAACCGCGGCCCGGCCAGACGCAGCAGAGCGCCGCCTATCACACCGGCCGAAAGCAACGTCAGCGTCACACCGATCGCAATCGCCAGACCCAGTTCACGGATCGGTCGCGAGTGCGCCAACCCGAGCGCCGCAAAGGCGACAACGGTGGTCATCGCAGCGCCGGTCATTGGCGAGCCGAGCATGGCGAAGGTGCGTGTCAGGGCCGTCGACGGATTGCGGCCATCGGCCAGTTCCTGTCGATAGCGCGAGCAGCCGTGAATCACGATGTCATCGCCCAAGCCAATCAACATGGCGGCGAATCCGACACCGACGCCCGTGATCGGCCCCATCAACAAGGCAATCGCCGCACCGCTCCAAATCAAACCGCAGAGCAAGGCAATCAACCCGAT
>CAZAHQ010000598.1:0-2788 GCA_964484415.1 uncultured Acidobacteriota bacterium
TCACTTTGGGACACCATCATGAAGTCAACCTATGACTTCGCGGAGCCGGGCATCATACTGATCGACCGCGACAACGAGAAGAACAAAAACTGGTGGTGCGAAAATATTCGCGCCACTAACCCATGTGGCGAACAACCGCTTCCGCCGTACGGCTCATGTTGGACCGGATCGATGCGCCTGATGACGAATCACGGCCTGATCCGCACCGACGATGCGATGGCACTCGTCGACCAGGGCATGGAGTTGCAGGTTGGCGTCGACGACATCTTCTCGCGCAACAAGACCGACCTGCGCCCGTGCACGCTCGTGCGCAACGGCGAGAAGGAAGTCTTCGAGCTGCGTTTCCGCAATGGCCAGCGCATCGAGCTCACGGCCGACCACCGCGTCCACACGCCGGACGGCTGGAAGCGCGTCGACGAGCTCACCGTCGGCAGCGAAGTGCACGTGCAGGGTCACGAGCTCTCGTCGCTCGATCTGATTCCCGCGTTCTACCTCGGCGCGCTGCGCTATTGCTTCGAGCGCCACAACGCAAGCGAGCTCGTCGTCACGCGCACGTCGCACCAGGCGTTCCTGAAGCCCATTCTCGACCAGCTCGGCATCAACTACGCGCTGCGTGCGAAGGGCGGGCTGCACGTTTCGCTGCACCACCCGGTGATGCGCGAAGTGGAGCGCCTGCAGCTCTCGAACGCGAGCGAAGAAGCGCTGCGCGGTTACGTTTACGCGGCGCAGGCGACGGCCGCTCGCTACAAGGGGGAGCCTGCGATTTTCGCGACGCAGCACCAGGTGCTCGACCTCGCGACGGCGATCGCGCGCCTGTCGGGCGAGATCGCGCGCATCTCGCGACACAAGAGGGATACGTATCGGCTGCTCCTGCCGACGCTCGAGATCGCGGTGCCCGCGCTCAATGAGCGCAAGCTCGACCTCGACTTCGCTGCCTACGGCTGGCTGATGGCCGACGGCTGGCTCACGCAGTCGGCCGGCATGCTGTTCAGCGACACCGATGACGTCGCGATGAAGCTGCTCGCGCCGCATTTCCAGGCGATGACCGGCACCGACGGCCAGCTGCGCAAGAGCTACTCGGGCCAGCGGCGCGATGTCTACACGGTCGCCTGCTACCGCAAGGATTCCGTGAAGCAGCTGCGCGACCACCTCGGCCTGTCCGACTACACGTCGAAGCAGCTCCGCGTGCCGGAACGCGTGTTCCGTGCCACGTCCGAACAGCAGGCTTCGTTCCTGGCGGCCGTGTTCTGCGCGGACGGCGGCATCGACGCCGATCGCACGGCGATTCGCCTCGTGTCCGCCAGCGAGGCGTTCCTCGAAGACGTCCAGCTGCTGCTGCTGAACTTCGGCGTGCACGGTTCGATCCATGCGTCGATCTCGAAGGGCAACGTGTTCCATTCGCTCTGCATCGACCACTCCGACGCATATCGCTTCCAGCGCTACATCGGCCTGCCGTTCTGCAGCACGAAGCAGGCGAAGCTCGACCGCCTGGTGAAGGACAAGGAACGTTGGCACGAGCGCGGCGACCGCGTCGCCGAAATCGTGGCATCGATCCAGAGCAAGGGCGTACAGCCGGTCTACGACGTCGAGGAATTCACGACGCATTCGCTCGTCGTGAACGGCTTCGTCGTCCACAACTGCCTCCTCGGCTCCGTCAACCTCACCACGTTCGTGCGCGACGCCTTCGGCCCCCGCGCCCGTTTCGACTGGGACGAATACCGCGAAGTCGTGCGCGTGTTCACGCGCATGCTCGACAACGTGGTCGAGGTGAACGGCCTGCCGCTGCAGCAGCAGCGCAACGAGATCCTGAACAAGCGCCGCCACGGCATGGGCTTCCTGGGCCTGGGCTCCACGCTGACCATGCTCAAGATGAAGTACGGCACGGCCGAAGCGTGCAGGTTCACCGAGGAAGTCTCGCGCGAGATGGCGCTGGCGGGCTGGGAAGTGGCCTTGTCGCTGGCGAAGGAGAAGGGCCCTGCGCCGATCATGGAGGAGACCTTCGAGGTCACCGCCGAGATGCTGCGCAAGCGCCCCGAGATGGCCGCCGACGGGTGGAAGGTGGGCGACTCGATCCAGGGCAAGGTGCTGCACGCGAAGTACTCGCGCTACATGCAGCGCGTGGCCGAGGTCGCTCCCGAGCTCGTGCGCGAGCTGGCCGAGACGGGGGCGCGCTTCACGCACCACTCCTCGATTGCGCCAACGGGAACGATTTCGCTCAGCCTGGCCAACAACGCGTCCAACGGCATCGAGCCGTCGTTCGCCCACAGCTACAGCCGCAACGTGATCCGCGAGGGCAAGAAGTCGAAGGAAAAGGTCGAGGTGCTGAGCTTCGAGCTGCTCGCCTACCGCACGCTGATCAACGCGAAGGCGCAGCCGTTCAGCGACAAGGCGGACGAGAAGCTGCCCGAGTACTTCGTCGCGGCCGACGACATCAGCCCGAAGGAGCACGTGGACATCCAGGCCGCCGCGCAGAAATGGGTGGACTCGTCCATCTCCAAGACCGCCAACGTCCCCACCGATTACCCGTACGACCAGTTCAAGGACATCTACCGCTACGCGCACAAGCAGGGCCTGAAAGGCTGCACCACGTTCCGCTTCAACCCCGCTGCATTCCAGGGCGTTCTGGTGAAGGAAGCCGACCTCGAGAACACCATCTACCGTTTTGAGCTGGACGACGGTAGTGTTGTCGAAGTCAAGGGTAACGAAGAGATCGAATACGACGGCGAGACGCACACCGCGGCCAACCTGTTCGACGCGCTGAAGGAAGGCTATTACGGCAAATTCTGAG
>CAZAHQ010000599.1:0-2761 GCA_964484415.1 uncultured Acidobacteriota bacterium
GCAGTGCCATCAAGTCGACGCGGCTGACGCCGAACGCTCGGCTCTGGCCACGTTCCCACGCCGTTTGTTGCGTGATGAACTGTCGCGCATCGTCGAGCAGTTCACGCAGGGTTCGCAGCGAGGCGCCCGCGTTGTCGGACAGGTTCGCGACCACGGCCAAGGGGGCGCGTCTGATGACGTCGGCTTGCGTCACGCCGCTCAGGTCGACCCAAGCTGCTTGACCGCTGACCAACCCGCCCGCAGGCATCACGACTGCAGAGGTAACACCGCCCAGTCGCGCCACCGGTATCAACGAGGAGCGAGGGTTGTACCCTTCCTCGACCCGGAATGCGGCGCGAATCGGTAACTCACCGCCGGCATCGACATCGCGTGTGCTTGGTTCGAGCGAAATCTCATCGACCCCCAAGCTGGACGAGCCGTCGATCAGTCCAGCGGTGATGACTTTTCCTGTCATCGACACGCGCGTGCATCCGGCCGGGCCGATCACGCCATTGCCGGCAGCAGTGATCGTGGCCGCTTGAATCACCACTGTCCCGATGGTCGGGCGCGCGCCCGGCAAGGCCAACTGGCCGCCTTCCAGCGCGAGGCACTGAGCGCGCGCATCGCCGCTGAGCGCGAGCAATCCGCTCACCACGGTGAGCAACAGGCGACGGCGCGTCACGGTTCGATCTCCTGGCCAAGCATGAAGTCACTCCACGGAACCTCGCTGCGCTCGCGGTCGTAGCGAAGTTGCCCGTCGATGAACACCCACCGTGCGTGTGCGTAGACGCTGAACGGATGGGCATCCCAAACCACCAGGTCGGCGCGTTTGCCTGGTTGCAGCGTGCCGACTTGGTCGTCGATACCCAGCGCCCACGCCGGATTGGCGGTGATCGTTCGCAACGCCGCGTTCTCGTCCATCGCGATCCCTGCGTGTTGTGCGCTGGCGTACGCTTTCGACGCCTCTTGATTGAGGCGCTGGATGTCGACCGCCGAGTCGCTCTTGATACAGGTTTTCACGCCGGCCTCCGTCAACAACGCTGCGTTCTCAGGAATCCCGTCGTACGCCTCCGCCTTGAAGCCCCACCAGTCGGCCCAAGTTGCCACCGCGATTCCTTTGGCTGCCAACAGATCGCGAATCTTGTACGCCTCGAGCGCGTGGTGGAAGGCGCGAACCGAAAACCCTACTTCATCGGCAAGCTGCATCGCGTCGAGCATGTCGTCGGCGCGATAGCAGTGCCATTCCACGAGCACGCGCCCGTCGAGAACTTCGGCCAACGTCTCCAGCGACAGATCGCGGGACGGTGGCGGGCCCGGTTCGTCGGACTTGCCGCTCTCGTTTCCGGCATTGGGCTTAGCGACGGTCGATTTCGTTGCAGCGAACGCCGCTGCCTTGGCCTGCCAGCGTCGCCACTCGTCGCGATAGCGCGCGGCAGCGAAGAACGCTTCGCGTTGACCACGCAGATTCCCCATGCGTGTCGATGGTGCGCCCCCCTTGTCACCGTAGACACGCTTCGGGTTCTCGCCGCACGCCATCTTCAGCACATCCGGGGAACCCGGAAAGCGCATCGCACGGCTGCCGCGGGCCGGAACGAGGTGAACTGTCACGCCGCGTCCACCGACGAGATTGGCGGAGCCGGGGAGCACCAACATCGAGGTGACGCCACCGGCAACGGCGAGTTCCATCGACGGATCTTGCGGCCACAAGCCATGCTCGGCCCAGACTCCGCCGGTCACGGGTGAGGTTGCCTCGTTCCCATCGCCATTCGCCTTGAAGCCGGGAGCGGGGTAGACGCCCAGATGTGAATGGGCATCGATCAGTCCCGGTGTGATGAACATTCCTGAGGCGTCTATTTCGTGAAGGCCTTGACTGTTGGGGGGTGCGCCATCACCGACCGCATCGATCCGGCCATTTCGGATCACAACGTAGCCGTGTTCGAATCGTTGGCCGGCGGCGGTCAACACGGTTGCCCCTTTCAAAACAAAATCGGGCGATGTGTCGGTCGGCAGGATCTCGATCGCCGCGTGCCCACGACGCTCTGCCTCTTCGCGAGAAAAAGCCGGTTCTTGAGAGAACGCGGGCGGTGTCGATAGCAGGGTGACGAACACAAGCGCAACGACGCCTTCAGGGATCCGCACATCGGCCTCCGAATCGGGCCGACATGATACGCGTCAGAGCGACGGGAAGAGTTGGGGATCGAGCAGGGCCGTAGGATCGAACGGGATCGCCCCGACCTTGGCTCCCCAATGCAGATGTGGGCCGGTCACGCGGCCGGTGGCACCCGATAGCCCGAGCACAGCAGCCGACGCAATGGGCGCGTCCTCGGCAACATCGAGTCGTGAGAGATGCGCGTACACCGTGAACAACCCTCCGCCATGATCGACGATCACCGTATTCCCGGAGTAGTAGAGCTCGCGGGCGACGACCACCGTCCCTGCAGCACTACAGCGCACCGGCGTTCCAGTTGCGGCGCGCAGGTCGAGGCCTGGATGCGGGTCACGTGGCTTGCCATTGAAGACCCGACGCTTGCCGAAGATCGAGCTGGCGTCTCCGGGGACGGGGCGCACGAACGTGGTCAGACTCGACGCAGGGACACTGCGACGTGCGTAAACCGAGGCCAAGAACGCGCGCTCATCGGCCAGTCGCTGTTGAACCTCCGGGGGTGGCTCAGCGAACCGGGGCGCGACGCTCAACCGTTCTTCAGGAAATCGTTTCGAGCGGATGATCAGCGGGTGATTCACTCGAGCGGTGCGTCCATCGACATAAGTCGCATCGATCATC
>CAZAHQ010000600.1:0-2758 GCA_964484415.1 uncultured Acidobacteriota bacterium
TGGTTCGCCAAGGCGACACAGTCGTGCTTGTAACGGCTTGCGCCTCGCCGGATCCTCGCAACCTGGGCTTCATGCCGCTCACGGTCGAATACCGCGAAGCCATGTATGCGGCAGGCAAGATCCCCGGCGGGTTCTTCAAACGCGAAGGTCGGTCCAACGAAAAAGAAACGCTGACATGCCGCTTGATTGACCGACCGATCCGCCCGCTGTTTCCCAAGGGCTGGGACTTCGATACGCAGATCATCGCGTTCGTTCTTTCGGCGGACAAGGAAAACAACCCCGATGTCCTTGCGGTGACCGGGGCGTCGTTCGCGCTGCAGCTCTCTGACGTTCCCTTCGGCGGTGAAATTGCAGCAGTTCGAGTCGGCCTGATCGACGGTCAACACATCATCAACCCGACACATGCAGAACTTCAAAACAGCAAGTTGGACCTCGTGGTCGCTGCGTCGGAAGACGCCATCGTCATGGTCGAAGCGGGCGCGCGAGAGGCGACGGAGACCGAGATGATCGCGGCACTCGCTGCCGGTCACACGGCGATTCGATCGATCATTGATGTCCAGCGGAAGTTCGTCGCGATGGCTGGAAAGCCCAAGCGCCCGTACACACCGAAGCCAATGCCGCAGGACGTCGCTGAAGCAGTCCGTTCAAGAGCGCATGGGCCGCTACTGGAGGCGATGCAGATTCCCCAGAAGCTAGCCTCGTACTCCAAGGTGGATCAGATTCTGAAACAACTCGTGCAGGATCTCTGCGCGGAAAAGCCGGAGAACGCGCCGTGGGTCAAGGAAGCTTTCTACGAGCTTCAGGATGAGATTTTGCATGAGCATATTCTCAACACACGCCGTCGACTGGACGGCCGGGCTCTCGACGAGATTAGAGCGATCTCGATACAGACCAGCGTCCTGCCTCGAACACACGGCTCAGCGGTTTTCACTCGTGGCGAGACACAGGCGCTGGTCGTAACCACTCTCGGCACATCCACCGACACGCAGCGGATCGATTGGATGGAGAATCAAGGCGAGAAACGGTTCATGTTGCACTACAACTTTCCTCCGTTCTCCGTTGGCGAGGTAAAGCCGATGCGGGGTGCGGGCCGCCGCGAGATTGGTCACGGCGCTCTTGCCGAGCGAGCGCTACGACCGCTCATTCCGGACTCCGACAAGTGGCCGTACACGGTTCGACTCGTTTCTGAGATCCTCGAGTCCAATGGCTCGTCGTCGATGGCGTCCGTGTGTGGCGGGTCCTTAGCGCTCATGGATGCGGGGGTGCCGATTCCGAGGCCTGTCGCGGGAATCGCAATGGGCCTCGTAACACGCGGCAAGGAATTCGCGGTACTCACAGACATCGCGGGTGCCGAGGACCATCACGGTGATATGGACTTCAAGGTGGCTGGCACTCGCGACGGAATCACTGCCTTGCAGATGGACATCAAACTCGATGGGATCGCGATCGAGATGATGAAGGCGGGGCTGGACCAGGCTCGATCCGCGCGCATTCGCTTGCTCGACATCATGGATGAGGCCCTGGCTGCCGCACGTGGCGATGTCTCCCGATATGCGCCTCGTATCCTCACGATCTTCGTTCCCAAGGAGAAGATTCGTGACGTGATCGGACCCGGAGGGAAGGTCATTCGATCGATCCAGGAGCGAACCGGCTGCGAGATCTCGATCGAAGATGATGGGCGTGTCGATATTGCGTCCGTGGACATGGACAGCGCACGACGCGCAGCCGACATCATCCGCGAGTTGACCGCCGAGGCCGAACTCGGAAAGATCTATGTCGGGCGCGTCGTGAGGACCACCAACTTTGGTGCGTTCGTCGAGATCATTCCAGGCGTGGAGGGGCTGCTGCACATCTCCGAGATCGCGGAACATCGTGTCAAAGAGACCACCGATGAGATCGAAGAGGGCGATGAAGTACTCGTCAAAGTAATCGATATCGATGCACAGGGGCGGGTCCGGTTGTCGCGAAAAGCGGCCATGCGCGAACAGGCCGGCGGTGCGGCTCAGACTCCCAGCAACGACTGACCAGATCGAGTTTTCATTCGGGAGGCGAGATCGATCCGTGGCGCGTCGACTCGGCGAGTATCTAATCGAGCAGGGAGTGCTATCGCCTCGTCAGCTCCAAGAGGCGTTGCGCTCCCAAAGAATCTTTGGTGGCAGCCTAGGTACTCACCTTGTCGAACTTGGTTTGCTCGCCGAGGATGCGCTGGTTGATGCACTTGCGTCGATTCACTCCGTTCGAGCCGCTTACCGCACTGAGGTCCTCTCCGCTCCGCCCGAGGTCGTCGCACTCCTGTCCCCGGACTTTGCCAAGCGTCATCGTGCAATCCCCTTCCGTGTCGACGGTGATGACTTGCATCTGGCGATTCAGAATCCAGCCGACTCGCTTGCCGTGCATGAGGCGGCGTTTCTCACGGGGTTCAACGTTCTACCTTTCGTCACGCTCGAGCGCGTGCTCCGCGATGCGCTGCTGGGCTTCCATCGACTGGAGCCGGCGAAAACCCGCCCGGCCATCGACACGGCTCCACAAGTCGTGCCGCGGCTAGCAGAATCGACCCGGTCGAGCACCGACGAAGAGTCTCAAACGCAGCGGCGCGTTAACACGCCATGGTCTCTCCGGGACGTGGCGCAGCGTCTGGCAGATGCGACTCATCGCGATGAGATCCTTGATTTGCTCGTGTCTGAAGTAGCGCGCTTCTTCCCGCGTGCTGCTGTATTCGCCATAAAAGCTGATGAGGCGGTCCTCCATCGGTCGCACG
>CAZAHQ010000601.1:0-2755 GCA_964484415.1 uncultured Acidobacteriota bacterium
GTGGCGACGCGATCGCCAAACTGGTCGGTGCCCCGCTTGCCGATTCGAATGATGTCCTGGTTGGAAGCGATGTCTACAGAATCGACACGCTGCGCCCAAGCGGCGCTTGCAAGTCCCAACAACAACATGAGCGCGAGGACGAGCCTCGCGCTGATACGCGGTTTGAGAGTGTCAGTCGTCATAGTCTCGGGCAGGAACATCCGGTCCCTCTGTTCCGCCCAGCCGAACGCTTCAAAACCCCGGCGCCAAAGTACGACGGCAGCGAAAGTACCGCAACGTCGATTTGAACTTCCGGGTCGTTCGGTGGCGGCGCGCTACGCGCCGATGCTCCCCGATTGAGCGTGAAACACACCGGACGTTGGGCACCGTATCCCGTGCCAAACGTCGTCTCTAATGTCAGTCGCGGGACTGGGGCGGGCCAGTGGCCCACCCCGAATTCCGTGATTGCGATTACGGACATGCCGGCGCGGTGGGTCGGACCACCTGCTGACTGTTCTTCCCCAGCGGGCCAACGCAGCTTGCGCCATTGGAGGCTGTGCTCTCATACCAGAACGCCTGACCGGCCGCTGGAAGCGTTGCGTCGGTCCCTTGCGATGTCGCCAGGTTCTTCACCAAACAGGTCTCGTTATAGACCCACGGTGTGACGACCGTTCCACGATAGAAGTTGTAGGTGATGCCGGCACCGCCGACATCCGACCAGTCGAAGATCGTTTTGGTGGTGAAGCGCGAGGTGGTGCCGGTATCGCGCGGCCGGGCTTTGGTCGGATCGGTCGGGAAGCAATCGGTGCTGTCGACCTGTCCGTCCCGATCCTGATCGGCCTGATTGACGACCCACGCCTCTCCGGCGTCGGCGCGTGTGTCGCTAGAACCGTCGCCGAACACCGACGGGGCCACCACTTCCTTGTTGGTCGAACCATCGAAGTCGGTGACCGCAAGCCAGTACGGACCACCCAAGGTGTCGCCTGCGATCTTGCCGCCGCCGAGTTGGTCGAGCGTCGTGCGTCCCACGATCTGCTGTGCGCTCGGAATCAGCGCGCCGTCGAAGACCACGGCACCGCTCGGGATGCGCGAGCTCGGGAGCACGTACACGGCGCCCGCGTCGGTACGCGTGCCGCTGACAGCGTCAACGCTCGGTGCTCCGAACAGCAGATCGTTCGTTCCATCGTTGTCGTAATCACCCAGCGCGATCGATTGACCCATCGATTCGTCCGTGGTCGATCCGAAAATCGAGACCTTGGCTGGATCGGGGAATACTTTTCCGTTGATCGAGGTGAAGTCCGAGCGACCCAACACGATGTACCCACCGCCCGCCGCGTTGCGCGCGCCGGCGCCTGGCGGTGACCCCTGCCCCGGTGTCCCGATGGCGATGTCGTTGATGCTGTCGGCATCGAAGCGTCCGGTCGCCAACGAACTACCAGCGCGGTCACCGGTGCTCTCGCCGAAGAACAGCGCCGTATAGTTGCTCGCGATTCTGAGGTTGATGGTGGTCGCCATCGAGGCGCCACCCTTCACCACGTACACCTCACCGGCTTGCGATTCATTGTTGGCACTGCCATCGGCATCGGGAGCCCCGATGATCAGATCGTCGGTGCTGTCACCCGAGACATCGGCGGCGGCCATGCTGGCTGACGCGTGATCATCCGCTCCTGCACCCGAAATGTAGTGCTGCACGTTGGGTGTGAACGAGTCGATGATCAGGCCCGTGCCCATGTTCTCTTGATGCACGATCCAAATCTCGCCGCCGCCCGCGACCGAGTCGAAGTCGGCAGCAGAGTAAGGAGCGCCCATCGCGAGGTCTTTCTTACCATTGCCGTTGCAGTCCAGAACCTGCAGGGTCATTCCTAGCCGGTCGTTGTTGTTTTCACCCTGGAAGAGAATGTTCGCGGCGCTCGAGTTGAGATCCTTGGTGGCCGGCAACGACACGGCGCCGAAGACCACATAGACCTTGCCTGGATCGGTCTTGCCCGAACGATCGCCGTACGGCGCGCCGATGATGATGTCGTCACGTCCGTCGTTGTTGAGATCGCCGGCGGCCACCGCATAGCCGGTACGATCACCGGCCGCTGCACCGTAGATCTCGACATCGGCACGGGTGGTGAATAGGTCTTCGGATTGATTGATCGGCCCAAACCAAACGTAGGCGGCACCGGCATCGGCGCGATTGTTGGTCGGGCCATCAGCGTAGGGAGCACCGAGCAAGAGGTCCTTGGTGCCGTCGCCGTTGAAGTCGCCGATTGCCCCCGAGTACGCGGTGGCATCGCCGGCATCTTGGCCGTAGATCGCCAGACCGGTGCCGGCCAAATCGCGCACCAGTGTTTGACAGGCGTTCCCGACACCGTCGCCATCGGCATCTTGCTGCGAGTTGTTGCTGACGGTCGGGCAGTTATCCGATGCGTCGGCCACCGCATCGCCGTCGTCGTCGCCGTCGCACGCGTCTCCCGTTCCGTCGGCATCGATGTCCGACTGCGTGGGATTGGCCAGGCCGAGACAGTTGTCATCGCACGCGACCCGATTGCCGCCCGTGCACTTGTCGACCGTTCCGTCACCATCGTCATCCGAGACGGTATCGCTGTCCTGATCTTGTTCGCAGAGATCGCCGGTGCCGTCGAGATCGGTATCGGCTTGATCGGGGTTGGCGACCAACGGGCAGTTGTCACACGCGTTTCCGACGCCATCGAGGTCGGTGTCGGTTTGGCTGGCGTTGGAAATGCGCGGGCAGTTGTCGCTCAAAGTAGCGCGACAGCCACGACCCCAC
>CAZAHQ010000602.1:0-2749 GCA_964484415.1 uncultured Acidobacteriota bacterium
CCAGCAACGACAATACGACCTCGGGAGTACACGCGGCCGCGCTGAACGGCCTCAACGAATGCGCGCGCTACTTCTTCCGTGTGATCTCGCGCGACAGCTTCGGCAACGAGACGATCCTGGACAACAATGGCCAGCCGTTCGGCCTCAACGTCGGACGGATTCCCGGATTCTTCCGCGATGACTTCGAATCCTCGGCAGGCTGGGGATTGGAAGGCGAATGGCAGATCAACACGCCACAAGGCAAAGGCAGCAGTCCCAAGGACCCCACGGCGGCATTCAGCGGCAGCAAAGTGCTCGGCCACGATCTCACCGGCTTGGGTGCGCGCCCCGGCGACTACGAGCGAAGCACCACTCAAAGCGCCTCCAGCCCGGTCATCAACGCCAGTGGAAAAACCGGCGTGGAGATGAAGTTCCGTCGCTGGCTCAATACCGGCGTGCGCGCCACGGCGGCGGTCGAGGCTCGTGTCAACGGCGGTAGTTGGAACGTCGTTTGGAGTTACATCGGAAACTTCTTCCCGCTCAACGAATCGGCGTGGAGTTTCCAAACGATCGACCTTTCGCAGTACGCCGACAATCAGAGCAACTTCCAAGTTCGCTTCCGGCAAACCGGTGGAAGCGATCCGGCCGGCCAAGCCGGTTGGAATGTCGACCGTGTGGTGATTCGACAAGTCTCCGATCCGCAGGGCGAGTCTTGTGGTAGCTGCGGTGGCACGCCGAGCTTCCGAGGGTTGACCTCGGCGACCGACAGCGACCCATGCTCGACCAGCAGCAGCGTTTCGCTGGCCTGGGATCAGGCGGCGGCGTGGGGCTCCGGCAGCAGTGGGACCTACACCGTCTACCGTGACACGGTACCGAACTTCACCCCCACGACATCGAATCGGTTGGCAATCGGTATCGCGACGACGAGCTACACCGACGCCACCGCGGCGAACGGTGTGACCTACTACTACCTGGTGCGCGCCGAGAACAACGAAGCGTGCAGCAGCGGCGCCAACAACGGCGGCGTCGTCGACAACAACACCAGCTACAAGAGCGTGACCACGACCTCCTCGCAGTCTGTACCGGGTGCGGTCGCCAATCTCAGGATTCAACCGGCGGTCGGGACCACGGTGCGTCTGAACTGGAACGGCGTGGCCGGCGCTTCGAAATACCGCGTCTATCGTTCGGCGACACCCAGCGGCGGCTTCACGCAACGGCTGGAGGTCAGCACGATTACGGGCGATGACCTCGGGACCGCAACCGATGGCGCGAACTGGTTCTACCTGGTGCGTGCCGTCAACGCCTGCGGCCAAGAAGGTCCGTAGGCCGCAGCCACGTCGAGTCTTTTCCCTGGGCCGCGGCTACTGCCGCGGCCCTTTTTGTGTCGTCCCTCGGTATCCTCTGCGACATGTACATCCCAGGTTATTCGCGCGAAGTCGAGCCAACAGTGCTTCAGGAGATCATCCAGACGCATGACTTCGGACTGCTCACCGTCTCACAAGTCGGTGCCGCACCGATCGGCGTACATCTGCCGTTCATGTTCGACCCGCAACGCGGCCCGAATGGCACGCTGATCGCTCACCTGGCGCGCGCCAATCCGCTCGCGCGCGCGATTGAGGAGGGGCGCCCTGCCCTTGTCGTTTTTCAGGGGCCGCATGGCTACATCTCGCCTGCCTGGTATCGCGACCGCGACACGGTACCGACCTGGAACTATGTGGTGGTGCATGCCTATGGAACACCGCGCGTGATCGAGGATGCTGCCACCGTGAGCGCGATGCTTCGGCGTTTGGTCGAGCGCTACGAACAGCCACGCGCTGAGCCGTGGTCGTTCGACGAAGCGTCACCGGAAACTATGCGGCAACTAGTTCCCGCGATCGTGGCGTTCGACGTTCCGGTGGATCGACTCGAGGGAAAGGTTAAGTTGGGGCAAAATCGCGACCTCGCCGACCGCGAAGGGGTGATCGCTGGGTTGCGTCGCGAGGCCGGGGACGAAGGCGATCGCTTGGCGCGTTGGATGGAACGCTACCGCTGACTCTTTGCCGTTGTGATCGAGCGCCGCGACGGCAATCGCGGCAACACGGGCGCCTCATCGCCCCGTCCGTTTTGCTCCCCCTCGAATCCGCTTCCGCCGCTGGGGCGTACCTCTATCGATGAAACTCCTCTTTGACGTGTTTATCGCCGGAAGCACCGGCTATCTCGGTCGCCCCTTGGGGGAGCGCCTGGTGGCGCGCGGCCATCGCGTGTACGCGCTAGCCCGCCGAGGTTCGGAACGGCGCATTCCCGACGGTAGCCGCGTCGTGGTCGGCAATGCTCTCGATGCGGCGAGCTATGCGCCGCTCGTGCCGCGCGGTTGTGTATTCGTGCATCTCGTCGGCGTGCCGCACCCGAGCCCAGCTAAGGCCGCGGAGTTTCTGAGCATCGATCTCCCCTCCGTGCGCGCGTCGGTGGAGGCTGCCGTACGGGCACGTGCGCGCCGCTTTGTGTATGTCAGCGTGGCGCATCCGGCACCGTTGATGCACTCGTATGTCGCTGCACGTCAGGCCGGTGAAGCGATTCTGCGTGACAGTGGGTTGACTGCCACGGTGCTGCGTCCGTGGTACGTGCTGGGACCCGGGCATCGCTGGCCGCTCACGTTGATCCCGCTCTACGCGATGGCCCGTTTGATTCCGGGGTGGCGCCAGACAGCGCAACGACTCGGTCTGATCACCCATAGACAGATCCCATCCTGCTGGTGTTGACGGTCTGCGATCCGGCCCTGGCCGAGCGGCCC
>CAZAHQ010000603.1:0-2748 GCA_964484415.1 uncultured Acidobacteriota bacterium
TCAAGCGGGGATCACATCGACCACATTGGAAACCTATTGGACCGGAGGCATCTCGGCGTGGGCTGTCGACTTGGTCAAGGCCGGGCACACGGTGGAATCGCTGCCGGCGGGGGCGCGTATCAGTTTTGGTGACGCCACCAACCCGCAGGATCTGTCGAACTACCAGTTGTTCATCGTGGTCGAACCGCAAGGGCCGTTCAGCGCGACGGAGAAGCAAGCGATCCTGGACTTCGTTGCGGCGGGCGGCGGCTTGTTCATGGTGGGCGATCACGAAACGTCCGATCGCGATTGCGATGGTTGGGATGCACCGCACGTCTGGAACGACCTGAGTGGGGCGACGTCGGCAACGTCTGCCGGCCTGTTTGGAATTTGGATGCGTGTCGATGGAGTCGATCTGCAAGGCTCCGAGGATTGGTTCGACGATGGTGTCGACAGCAACACCGAAACCGACCCAGCCGACCCGATCATTCGCGGTCCGTTCGGTGTCGGTTCGGGCGGACTCGGACTGTTCGGCTCGACCTCGATGGAACTCAATCCACTCGACAACGCCACGGTCAAGGCGCACGTCTGGCGCACCGGGCAAGCTCACAACAACAGTCGCGTGACGTTTGCGACAGCGCGGTACGGATCGGGACGCGTGGCTGCGATCGGCGATTCATCGCCGGCCGATGACGACACCGGCGATCCGAGCGACAGCTTGCATCCCGGCTGGGACAAAGCAACCGGTGGTGTGAAGAATCGCGAGATCCATCTCAACGCCTGCCATTGGCTCTTGAATCCGGCTCCCGACGTGACGCCACCCGTGATCACCGCCGGTCCCACCGCCGCGCCGTTCGATTGCTCGGCGAGTATCACGTGGACCACCGATGAGGCTGCAAGCTCGGTGGTCGACTACGGCGCCAGCGCAAGCTATGGCAACACCTCCAACGCTGCCGGTTTCGTGCAAAGCCACGCTGTGCTGCTGTCGCCGCTGACACCGAACACCTCGTATCACTATCGTGTTTCGTCGACCGACCAGAGTGGGAACGGCCCGACGCAAAGCAGTGACGATCTGTTCTCGACCGCCACCGCGGCGCCGCCAGCGATCGTTGCTGGGCCGTCGGTGTCAGACATCACCGGCACCGGCGCAACGATTCGTTGGACGACCGACGAGATCGCCAGCTCCGAGGTGCAATACGGCACCACCTCCAGTTACGGAGCGAGTGCCTCGGTCGGCGGACTGACCACGTCGCACGTCGTGCCGCTGAGCGGCCTCACACCGGACACGACCTATCACTATCGAACCGTCTCGACGGACGGCTGCGGCCACGGCCCGACCTATTCAGTCGATCTGACTTTCACCACGGGACCGGCGTCGATCGATCTGTCGGGCTGGACGCTCAAGCAGTACACCTCGTCCCAGAGTTTCACGCTGCCGCCCGGGACCACGATTCCGGCCGGCGGCTATTTGGTTGTCGTGCGCGATTCCACGCGCGCTGCGTTCACCACGACGTTCCCGGCGATGCCGGCCGAGACCGTCTATCTCAACTCCAACGAGAACGGTTCGTGCGGCACACAAGGCTGTTTCCCGCAGATCAACGGGGACGAGACGTTCGAGTTGTATAACGCCTCCAATATCTTGGTCGACGGACCGACGATCGCGATGAATCCTACGCATCGCGCACTGCAGCGTATCGCGCCGGGTAGTCCGGCCGGGAGCGTCGGCTCTTGGAACTCGGTGGATGAGTCGGCCGCCAATCCGGGCGCAGGTGCTGGTGCGCAAAGCGGTGCCGGTGTGCGCATCAACGAGTTTTCCGATGCCGCCAACTTCGCGCAGGAGTTTGTCGAGATCTACTACGACCCAGGCAACGCACCGCCCGACTCGATCCCCCCCGCGACCGTCACCGACCTCACCGCGCAGCCGTTGTCGGCCACGGCGATCAGGTTGTCTTGGACCGCGGTCGGCGACGACGGCACCACCGGCACCGCGGCGTCGTACGACATCCGGCAGAGCAACACCCGGATTCGCAGCGAGAGCGATTTCGCGGCGGCCACACCGTTGAGCGGCGAACCGGCTCCGCGTGTCTCCGGATCGAGCGAGCAGTTCACGGTGAGCGGATTGAGCGCCAACACCACCTACTACTTCGCGCTCAAAGTACGCGACGAAGCGGCCAACAATTCCGGATTGTCCAACGATGCCTGGGGCACCACGGGCCTGCCGGGTGGCGGGTCCCCCTTGGATCACCTGGTGATCTCGCAGTTGCGGATCGCAGGCACCAATGACGATGTAATCGAACTCTACAATCCAACCGATCTCTCTGTATCGCTCACCGGCTACTCGGTACAGTACCTGGCGGCCAATGGAAACTTCGGATTCCGCGTCAATCTCACGGCAGCCAACAGCGTGCCGTCGCACGGTTGGTACCTGGTCGCCGCTAACGGCTATTCCGGAACTCCGTCACGAGACGATTCGATGGGTACATCCAATCTGAGCGGCACCGCTGGGCACGCCTTGCTGGTGAACAAGACCTCAAACGTCAGTGGCTGCAGCGATCCCGCGATCAAAGACAAGGTTGGCTACGGTGCATCGGCCACCTGCCCCGAGGGGGGAAGCGGCAAGCAGACCGCATCGCCGGGGGCCGGGCTGTCGGTCTCGCGCAGACCGGGCGGCGCGCTAGGCGCTGGTCAGGACACCGACATCAACAGCGACGACTTCCTCTCGCCCGCCACACCGTTGTTCCACAACCGATTCGATACGCCGGCATCGCC
>CAZAHQ010000604.1:0-2738 GCA_964484415.1 uncultured Acidobacteriota bacterium
GCGGCATTGCTGCTGTGGCATTGGCGCCAACGCCGCAACGGACTGGCGACGCTGCCTCATCGCGCAAATCCCACCGTGGCGCTCGCCCACGTCGGTCCCTTCGTTGCGCTGCTGATTGGGGAGAAGTGGATCACTGGCCAGTTGTTATCGCCGATCCTGAACTGGATCGATGGCGACGTGGTGGCAGAGCCGTTCCGCGATTCCGCCTATCGCGCGGTCAGCGGTGCTGCACTGTTGATCGCTGTGCTGGTGCTGCTCCCACTGCTGCGCTCGACAGCGCGTCGCGTTCGTCGAGCGTTGACGGCCCGACGCGCACGACAGGCGCTTCTCGCTGGATTGGTGGCGGCCGTGTTGACGGCACTTCCGGTACTCGCTGTCGAACTGTTCACCGGTGCAGCGATACATGCGCAACTTGCCCCTAAGCTCCGATTCGCAGCGATCGGGACTCAGGCTCTTTTGGGTGTTGCTGAGGAATTGTTTTTTCGAGGCACGCTGCAGATTTCGGTAGTCGGGCTGTTCCTCGCGGCTGGGATGCGCCAGGGGCGCGGCCCGCGACTGCTGGGAATTGGAATCGTCAGCATCGGCTTCGCTCTCGAACACATCGATCCGTTCCAGGCGCCATCGACTGCGGCGCCGGCACTGCTTTATGTGTTTTTGATGTCTGGGATGTTGGGGGCATTGTTGGAAACATCGCGCAATCTTTATCTCGCGATGATCGGGCACGTTGGCCTGAACTTGTGCATTGCGGAACTCTTGCCTCTACCCAGGGATGGCCAGGGCGTTGCCCTTCTGTCAGGCTCGGTGATTGGACTGTTCTTTGTGGCAGCGCTGTTCGGGACCGTTGCTGTGGGACATGCGATCAAGGCACGTCAGCGTCTTAGCTCGACATAGAAGGAACTGGCATCGACGCTGCCTCGCGCGCCGATCGCATGCAGGCACGCGAAGGTATTGTCCAACGCATTTGCCGGCGGCTCCGATCCGAGTCGTTGCCTGCGAGCCGCAGCCTCGATCGCCGCCATATCCCACTCAGCGCCTGGCGTTCGAATCGTCACGCGGGTGAACTCGCGATCGAGATGTTCGGCGTGCAAAGACCAACGAGCCGGTGAGGCCGGCGCTCGGTCCAATGCGTAGCTCACCAGAAACCACAGCCCGAGCGCGATTTCCGGTGCCCCCTCTCGCATCGAGTGTGGCGCATCTCCTTCCACGCGAAGCTCGATCTCTCGTTGCTCAGCGCGGCGTAAGGAGAGCCGCCGCACGAGGTCGAGAATGTCCCCCAGTTGTACGGGCTCTTGGTGAGGCAAGGACCAGGTCAATATCTTCTGGATATCAGCGACCAATCGCTGAGCGAATCGACCGGCTTGTTGGATATCGTTCAGTGAGCGCTTCCAGCGAGCCGCATCGTCGACCATCAGAGCCAATTCGGATTGACCGAGAATCGTTGTGAGCTGGTTGTTCAGATCGTGAGTCGCCTGCGCCATGAGCAAGGGGAGCACGCTCTGCACAGCGGAAGATGGGGCTCTGACGATATCGATGGCGGTCATCGCTCCGCCTGACTCGACCTAGTTGAAGCAGACGTGCGGTGCCATCGCCAGCACGAAGCGTCGCGTGTCGATCGGCTGGAGCACGATCGTTCGGCCGGCATGGTGAAGCTTCACGGCGGGGCGCGAGTCGTCGATGGCCTGCATGGCAACTTGTGAAGTTACCGTCGCTTCCATCCGCTGCAGATCCTCACGCGTCACCTTCTCGAGTCGTTCCAACAACGGTAGCTTGGTCTCGATCATCTCGTCCGCCACGTAGGAAAATGCGACTGCCATCGATCGTCCCTTCATGATCCCTTCCTCCCTCAGTGATCCCGTTTCAGCGAGCCGGAGCGGCCGCTTCTTTCTCGTCGAGCATTTCGGAAAGAAAGCGGTCGAGTTCCCAATCCACCTCGCCGATCAAAACCGACCCATCAGCCGCAACACCGGCGCAAGCAAACGGAACCGGGTCGAGTGCGCGATCGAGGTCGTCCTCTTCCAAGAAGAAGTCGATCAGGCGTTCGCCGGGACGCGAAAGCAGCAGCCAGAGGTTGTGGCCGTTGTCCCAAGCGGCATCGCCTCCAACCACGAAACCGTCTACGGGGCGCAATTTGGCTTGACCCTCTTCGGTTCTGGTCGCCGTTCGAAGTCCGTTCTGGATCCGTTCCTTCATTGCATCTCCCCTGCTATCAGCTCGTTGCTCGGAGGGCCGAAAAGCAACAGCCGTGCCAGACGCCGTTGGCCACCGTTGCTCCCGTTGTATCGGCCGCAAACAAAGGAACTTTCGACAGATGACGGAATTCTCCGTCCCGTCGAGGTGACCGCCGATCCGCTCCGACTGTCCGTATGAGGACGCAACTCCGGTACTAGATGCCGTTTTTTGACACTTGCTGCCCCGAAACGTGCCAATCACGGCCCAACGGGTCTGGATTTCCGGGGTCACCTGACAGAACGAGCGTCCGTTGGTGGACACAGCCTGATCACACTGGGTCAGGACGCCGTCTCGGCCCCGCTAACTAGGAGACGAAGTCAGGCCTTGCAGGGGCAGGGACACTCGTCGCTGACCCTGTGGATGCCGGCGTGGGGATGGGGGTGTGATCGGGCTGCCTGAGCCGCGGCTCTTCGATTCCGTAGCGTTCGAGCTTGCGATAGAGGCTCGCTCGGGGGATCCCCAGCATTCTGGCCGCACGCTGCTTGTTGCCGCCGCAGATCCCGATCACC
>CAZAHQ010000605.1:0-2735 GCA_964484415.1 uncultured Acidobacteriota bacterium
GGCTGATCGACTTCGAAGGATCGATCACGATCGCCGGCCACGACATCCGGACCGATGGAAAAGCTGCGCGGCGCGCGATCGGCTATGTGCCACAGCAATCGTCGTTCTATGACTTGCCGTTGCGCGAAGCGATGGAGTTCTATGCCGCTATCAAGCAGGTCGACGAGGCGCGCTGCAAGGAGCTGCGAGCCCAACTCGGGCTGATCGAGCACGAGCGCAAGCTGGTGTCAGCGTTGTCGGGCGGGATGAAACAACGACTCGCATTGGCGCTGGCACTGTTGGCCGATCCGCCGCTCCTGGTGCTGGACGAGCCAACCGCGAGCCTCGACATGCGCGTGCAGCGCGAGTACCTCGAGCTGTTGCGCCAGTTGCGCGACGCACACAAGACAATCGTGTTCGCGACCCATCACATCGAGGAGGTAGAAGAACTGGCCGACCAGGTAATCGTGCTGGAGGGCGGCCAGGTAGCGGCCCGCTTGGCTGCACAGGAGTTGCGCTCATGGAGCTAAGGGTGATCTTCGTGATCGCGCGGCGGGAGTTGCGGGAGTCGTTGCACAATCGCTGGCTGATCACGTTTGCCGTTGGATTCGCGCTGTTGGCACTCGCGCTCTCGCGTGCTGGGCTGGCGACAGCGGGTTATGCCGGGCTCGGCGGCTTCGGCCGCACGGCAGCTAGCCTGATCAACGCGTTGCTGTTGTTTGTGCCGCTCTTGGGAATGAGCGTCGGGGCCTACTCGCTGGCGGGCGACCGCGAGCGCGGCACTCTCACCTACTTGTTGGCACAGCCAGTGACGCGCGGTGAGGTGTTTCTCGGCAAGGCCCTTGGACTGGCAGCAGCGTTGCTCGCAGCGTTGTCGGGCGGATTCGGTGCGGCGGCATTGGCATTGGCGGCGGGCGGCGGTGGAAATGCTGCGGCGTTCCTGACGCTCGTGTTGCACACGCTGCTGTTGGCGATGATCTCGCTTGGTATCGGACTTCTGATCAGCACGCTCGCGCACAGCAGCGCCGCGGCAATCGGCGCCGCGTTGATGGTCTGGCTGCTGCTCGCCTTCTTGGGTGATCTCGGTTTGATCGGCTGGGCGATCGCGTTTCATCCGTCGCCGCGCACGCTCTTGCCGGTGGTGCTGATCAACCCGCTGCAGTTGTTCAAACTCGGGTCGATCTATGGATTGCGCTCGTCGCTGGATGCACTGGGTGCCGTGGGTCAGTACGCTGCGCTGCGCTGGGGTGCTGGGCTACCGTGGATGCTGTTGGGGCTGCTCTCGCTGTGGGCGGCTGGGTCGTTTGCGGCTGCGGCGCTCACGTTTCGCAAGCGTGGCGCCGCGTGACACGGGAGTTCCCGATGAGACTGCGCTGGCTGAGGGCGTTCGTGCCATTAGCGTGGATGCTGATTGTCGTGCAGCACATCGGATGTGCCGACAGTGGACCGCCGAAACCACCCGAGGTGATGTACGGCCACGACAAGTGTGCCGCATGCGGGATGATCGTCAGCGAGGATCGCCACGCCGGTGCGCTCGTCAGTCCGGGCACTGAGCCACTCGTATTCGATGATTGCGGCGAGCTGGCGCGTCACGTTGCGCAGAACAGGCAGCAGCGAGAGGCGACGGCGTTCGTGCACGACTATCAGACACGGGGGTGGCTGGAGGCGAGCGCCGCCTACTTCGTGATTGATCCAAAACTGTCTACACCGATGGGCACAGGTACTGTCGCCTTTGGCCTGCGGTCGGACGCTGAAGAGTTCGCGCAGCCGCGTAATGTTCCGGTGCTGCGCTGGGAGGAAGTAGTCAATGCGCATTGATCGATCGACTTGGGCTGTTTCTACGCTATTCATACTGGCTGCTGTTGCAACGGGGTGCGGTGGGGGTGACTCCGCGACGGCGCCGAAAGGCCCGACACCCCCGAAAAAGACGCAGGCTGCAGTGCCGAAAGGAGACCCGATTGCGGGTCAACAGAAGTTCCTGAAGACATGCGTCACGTGCCATGGTCCTGCAGGGCTTGGGCTGCCCAAGTTGGGGAAGAACCTCGTTACCAGCGAATGGGCGAAGTCGAAAACCGATGCAGAGCTGGTTGCATTCTTGAAGGTTGGGCGGCCGGCTTTGGATCCATTGAATACGACAAAGGTCGACATGCCTCCGAAGGGTGGGAATCCGTCGCTGACGGAGAAGGACCTCGCCGACATCGTGGCGTTTGTGCGGATGCTGCAGCGTGGGTAGTGTGAGGCGCGAGGTTGCCGAGGAGCGATAGGGGACATTGTCGTGGTGAGCAGATGGAGTGCTCACTCGAGTCGCCGCATAGTGCGGCCGGGGTTCGCCACGCGCAGGTAGTTGGTGCAAGGTGCCGAGCGCCGCGGTATTTCGACGCGCCGCGACCTTGTGCCATGAGGCGCCGCTCTTTCGGATCGCCGCCCTGCGTGTGCCAGCTTCGGCACACAGTGCTTGCTTGGACCCTTCCAGTGCGCGACCCGGTTTCGTCACACAGTGCGTGCGCGGACGCCTCCAGTGCGCGACCCGGTTCCGCCAAGCGACGCTCACTCGAACCGCCGCGCTGAGAGATCCGGTTTCGCGCCACGCCGCGCCGCTCACGTGAACCGCCGCTGCGTCACCTGACTTCGCAACGTGCTGCCACGCCGAGCGCTGCGCTGAGTGATCCGAATTCGCGTCGCGCCGCTCACGTGAACCGCCGTGTCGCCCGATTTCTCCACACGCGACTCACTCGGTTCGCCCGGCGTCGCGCCCC
>CAZAHQ010000606.1:0-2729 GCA_964484415.1 uncultured Acidobacteriota bacterium
ACGGCGTGCAAGTCGCTGCACTACTGCCTGGGTTGCGAGCAGCCGTTCGAGGGGTTCAAACCTCTTTAGCGATCTAGCCGAGCGGCAGGCTCTGTGTTGCACTCGTGGACGATTCCGGCCCGATATGGCGGCTGGCGGTGAGCAGGTTGCCGTTTCCGGTTGGTGCGTCGGGCGTGGCATGACAAGGCACCCCGAGGGTGACAGCTCCTTTACCTCGGTAACTGGCCGTGCGCCGCCTCGGCTCCCAGAATTCAAGACTTGGGATCGCGTTCACGCGGCCGCCCCGGATCGGGCAGAATGCCCGCTCCGGAGCGCGCCTGATCGCCTCCGAGTCGAGGAACGAAATGTCGGGTCGCATGCTGCTGGCACTGCTCGCGAGTCTGCTCACGGTCCCAGCGGCCAACGCGGACAACCTCAAGGTCGCGGCTCACCTCTATAGCCGGACCGCCGACGGCGCGGTTCGAACCGCAATCGAGCTGCAGATCGCCGAAGGGTGGCATCTGTATCACACCGAACTCGGTCCTCCCGATGCGATCGGAAAACCGACGGTGATCACGATGGCCGGCAGCGGGATCGAGTGGTCACCGGCTGTGTTCCCATCGCCCAAGCGATTGGAGCAACCTGGACTTGGGGAGGACGGCAAGGACACCTGGATCTGGGGTCACGAAGGGCGCGTGGTGGTGCGCATCGATGGATCGCTGACGGCGCCCGCCACTGGAAATGATGTGGCCGCCTCGATTACCGGCCTGACCTGCAAAGACGATGGCATGTGCGTCCCGTACCGTGCCGAGTTGGTCAGCGAGGGGCCCGGTGATGATCTTCTTTTCGTAGCTAGCCCCGCTGCCGCGCAACCTTCCAGCGGTGCATCCAATGACACCGCCAAAGCGGCGGCGGCACTTTCAGGAGAGCAACTCGGACTCGGGCAGTTCCTGCTGCTGGCAGTTGCCGGCGGACTGTTTACGCTGCTGATGCCGTGCACCTATCCGATGATCCCGATCACGATCTCGTTCTTCACCAAACAAGCGACGATGCGACACGGCAAGGTGGCGCCGTTGGCGATCGTCTATGGTTTGGGGATCGTCGCGATCTTCGTGTTCATCGGTGTCGTGCTTGGCTCGCTGATCATTCCGTTCGCCACGAACCCGATCACAAACCTTTTGATCGGCCTGCTGTTCTTGATCTTTGCGTTGACGTTGTTCGGAGCGCTCGACCTTCCGGTACCGAGCTTCCTGCTCGATGCCGCTGGAAGTGCGTCGCAATCGGGTGGCTACCTCGGTGTCTTTCTGATGGGCGCCGCTCTGGTAATCACCTCGTTCACATGCACCGTGCCGTTCGTCGGCAGCCTGTTGTCGGTGGGGGCCCAACAAGGTCAACTGCTGCGAATCGCGCTCGGAATGGCGGTATTCGGTTTGACCATGGCGATTCCGTTCGTGTTGCTGTCGCTGTTGCCCGGAAGACTGGGGGCCATGCCTCGCAGCGGCGAATGGATGCACCACCTCAAAGTGTTCCTTGGCTTCGTCGAAATCGCGGCCGCGCTGAAGTTCATCTCCAACAGCGACCTGGTCTGGGGCTGGGGTTTCTTGACACGCGAGCTGTTCTTGGTGCTGTGGTTCGGGATCTTCCTGGCGGCTGCCCTGTACCTCTTCGGCTTGGTGCGATTGGAAGGCGACTCCGCCGAGATCCGGCCGATGCGCATGTCCGGCGCGCTGGTCACACTGCTGTTCAGCCTCTATTGCGGCTACGGTGCGCTCGGCCACGAACTCGACAGTGTGATGACTGCGATCGCCCCCAACTACTCGCGACCGCTCGCAGGGACAAGTCGATCGAGCGCGGGGCAGCGCCCGACCGATTCGCACACGATCGTCGTCGATGACTACGATGCAGCACGCGAAAAAGCGTTGCAGCAGGCGCGCCCGCTGTTGGTCAACTTTACCGGCCACACCTGTGTCAACTGCCGCTTGATGGAAGAGAAAGTGTTCCGCCAACCGGCGGTTGCCGCCGAACTCGAGAACGTGATCGAAGCTCGCTTGCACACCGATGGACGCCGCAATCTCGATAGGATTCTGGCGCTGCAGAGCGAACTCACGGGCGTCACCGCCAACCCGTTCTACGTGATGGTCGATCCCAAGAGCGGCGCGGTGGTCGCACGATTCGCCGGCGCCACGCGCGACGAGCAAACGTTCATCGATTTCTTGCGGAGCGGACGCTCGTCGTAAGCGATCAGCGCAGCGGTGTGCTCATGGCGCTGCCGCTTGCCTGATGAAAATAAACGGGGCACGACTCGCGTCGCGCCCCGTGATCACTCAGATGGGAAAACGGCTCCTGATTAGAACCGGAACGTCAACTGAGCCGACACCTTGCGGCTGAGGATGTCGCCAAAGATGTGCTGCTGAATCCGCTTGTCGGTCAGGTTCTGAGCGTTCACCGCGAACAGTAGTTTCTCGCCGGCGAAGTGCACACCGACGCCGAGGTTCACCATCGTGAATGAATCGGTCGGTCCCCAATACTGAGTGTCCAAGATGTCGGTCCAGAACGCTTCGTCTTGGTAGTTGAGACTCAGGTTCGAGTACCAGCGCTTGGCCGTGTAAGCGAGATTGAGGTTGACGCGATTCTTGGGTGGCGTGTTGGTCGCCTCGTGACTCGATCCATCGGGGAAGGTGGCGGACTCGATTCCCTCCACCTCCGGGTTCTTCATGTAGGTGTAGTTGAACGCGGTCGACCAGCCCTCG
>CAZAHQ010000607.1:0-2724 GCA_964484415.1 uncultured Acidobacteriota bacterium
ACCTGGGAGTTGGCGATCCTGGCGTCGCTTTGAAGGGCCATCAGGATACGGCGGTCGGTGGAGTCCATCTTTCCTCCGCTTGACGATCACGGAGAATTATATTCTCGAATATTGGCACTCTCTAGAATAATTTAGGACTTCTTACGGGCCATCTGAGAACGATCGTGCGAACGACTCGATCGCTGCGGCGATCTCGCCGACCCCCCCGTCCACGGCCGGGCGCAGAAACGGCAGGTCCGGACGCTGGCGACGCAGCGTGGCGATCAATGCCGCCCCGTCGCCACCGCCAGGGACCCGCGTCCCCCCCGCGAACAGCGTTCGAGCGGCTCGCTCCGCGGCCAGCGCCCCTCGCCGTCCTCCCGCCGGAATCGCGATCCGCGCAATCAAGGTTGCGCCTGAAACAACGAACGCCGCCGCGCCGGAACCGCCGTCCTCTCGATACGCCAGCAACACACCATCCTCAACGGGCGTTCGATGAATCGCGCGGCGCGAGTTCAATTGCGGCTTCAATCGACGAATAGCTTTAGCCTCGGCCAGCAGCGCATCGACGGCGGTCTGCTGCTCTCGTGTTTCGAGTGCATGCGTCGCGGCTCGTATCTCGCGGTCTTTGTCATCGCGGGGCGGCCCTTGGAAGTACGAGGCGACGCGCATGGCGAGATTGATCGACTGCCCGACATACAACACGCGGCCGGACCGATCGCGAAAGATGTAGATCCCGGGAGTCCTCGGTAGCGCTGCCAAGTCTTCCGGACCAAAGTCGCGACCTTCGAAATCGGGAAGCTCGAGTCTGGCTTGCAGCAACTGTTCGAGTGCTGCGTGGTCGTGCACCGCTTCAAGAGTGAGTTGCGCTGTCAGTGCGCGCCAGATGGTGGCGACCAACTGCACAGCCCCCTCGGGCCCCTCCGACTCCAGGTGCGGTAGATGCAGCGCCTCCGCGATCGCCACCGGATCCGGCGCACCGCGATATCCGCGCCAGCGACGCACGACGGTGCCAAGCGCAATCACCGGTCGCGGAAGCGGTCGACCCAGCAGCGCCTCGGCGCGGATCAACTCCGCCTCGCCGGTCAACGTCACGCTGCACGCTGCCGGCGCATCGCCGGCATTCAGTTCAACAGCGATCGGCAGATTCACAGGAGCGAGTACCGCCAGCGCAGGCCACAGTGGCGCCGTCTGCCCTGCCCCTGTTGCGATCGCGGAATATGTCGATGTTTCAGCGAGGGTCCAGCCCGCCATCGCACGCTCGAATCGTGCGTCGGCAGCGAGCAATGGATCGAGCAACCGCGCGGCGAGTTGCTCGTCGATGATCCCGATATTGAGAAATTCGCGCGCAAGATCACCGCTGCTACGCGGCGACCCCGTGCGCAAGGCGCGCACGATACGTTCCAGAACCAGTGGCGAATTGTTGCTCATCGGCGGAAGCTTCCCACGCTCTGCGGCTCGGGCACTCCGAGTGTGCCAGATCAGGAGCCCACTGCGCGTGGCCGCTGAACAACATCGTGAATCGTGGTTGATCGTGGGTGCCGGCCTGACCGGTGCTGCGATCGCTTGGCTCGCGGCGCGGCAGGGCGTGGCGGTCACGGTCGTCTCGCTCGATCGACCCGCAAGTCAGGGAACTGCGCTCAGCTCGGGCACGGTACATGGATTGGGTCCAGCCGGAGGCTTTCGGTCTTGGCAGCGTGCCTCGCAACACGATCTGCAGCGCGCGGCGCGGCGTGCCGCACTCGGTTTCGAGGTTCTTCGCAGCGCGTTGCTGGAATCGTCGCGCGCCTGCGGCTACACGCCGACCACGCACCATCTCACGCTCCCTCCCTCGATCGATGCGGCCAGCGTGAAACCGGTTGTCGATGCGTTGCAATCGGCTGGATTTCCTGTGCGTCTGGCCAGCGATGCGAATCACTGCAAGCTCGTGCGCGATCGAGAGGCGGTTGTTTCGTTGCGACGACTTGGCTTCGAGTTGCTGCGGGGCGCCCGCTGTCGTGGCGCACAGCTACGCCTCGGATCGCGCATCGCCAGCACAGGCACAGGCAGCTCGCAGCAGTTGTCGTTGGACGGAAGGCCGATCCCGGCGTCGCGCGTGATCTGGGCAGGAGGGCGGCCGCACGCTGTGTCAGTGGCCAACGATGGTGTCGACGAACGATGGGTGCTGCATCAGCGATTTGCTGCGGGGGCTGTTCCGCTCGATCGCGTGTTGGCGTTCGGCAATGCCGAGATCGTGCTTGTTCCCGAGCCGGACCCGGGAGGCTCGGTCGCGTTGATCCGTACCGCCGAAGATGCCTCAGGAGGCGGTCTGACCTGGCCCGAACCTCCCGCCGAATGGTGGTCCCACTGCGGCACCGCTCTCAGGCAGCGACTCGCCGAGGCACGTTTTAGCGCAGCGGACGCACCGGTCACCACGGCGGGGCACGTCACCTCGATCACCGGACTGGGCGGCTGGCCACTGACTCAAGTGCTCGGCGTCTGTGCCGAGATCGTCGAGCCGCGTTAACGCAGTTCCTTGGTCGTCGTCCGTACGCGCTGGACGCTGGCAGGAACGGTGTACATGAACACTCGCGGCAGCCCCATGACCTGCGCACACATCTGACCGCGGCCGGGATACACCTCTTCCAAGTCGACGTTCGCTTCCTCGTTAGAGGTCAGTGCGGCACCCACGACACGTGTTTGGCGACACGCGTTTTCTCGTGCGCGGCCGGTCACGACCAACAGATGCTGCATCGTGAAATCGAT
>CAZAHQ010000608.1:0-2722 GCA_964484415.1 uncultured Acidobacteriota bacterium
CAGCATGATCGCGCGGTTCAAGGACCTGCCGTTGGACTTTCAGCCGATGCAGGGCTGGAAGTACAGCAACTCGGGGTATTTTCTGCTTGGCGCCGGGATCGAGAAAGCAAGCGGCGAGAGCTACGAGAACTTCTTGCGGCAGAACATCTTCGTTCCATTGAAAATGTCGAACAGCGGGTTTGATCGACACGAGTATGTGCTGAAGCAGCGCGCTACCGGCAACTCGCTCAAAGACGATGCGCCGATCAACGCCGAGTATCTGGACATGACGCAGCCGGGTGGCGCGGGGTCGCTTTATTCGACCGTCGAGGACATGTTCCTCTGGAACGAGGCGTTGTACGGCGGCAAGCTGCTGCAGCCCAAGTCGCTCGAGCAGATGATGACCCCGGTAAAGCACGACTATTGCTACGGCCTGGTCAGCGGCTCCGCCCTCAACCGCAAGACGATCGGGCACGACGGTGGCATCAACGGGTTCAGCAGCTTCATCATTCGGTTTCTCGCCGAGCGGTTGACCGTGGTGGTGTTGCGCAATCGTGACTACGGAGCGCCTCCGCCACCGCGGGTCGCACTCGACCTGGCGGCGATTGCGCTGGGCGAGAAGTACGAGGTACCGCACGTGCATGTCGAGATCAGCGTCGATCCGAAGATCCTCGACACGTACGTTGGCGAGTACGAGTTGAATCCAGGTCTGATCTTGACCGTCGCACGCAGCGCGAAGGGGCTGACCGTGCAACTTACCGGCCAGCCCGCCTTCGACATGTTCGCTGAAACCGAGAGCAGTTTCTTTCTCAAGGTCGTGGAGGCGCAGCTCACCTTCGTCAAGAACGACAAGGGGAAAGTTGTCGAACTGATACTGAAGCAAGGCGCCGAACAGCGAGCGCCCAGGGTGAAATAACAACGTGCACCGCCACGGCGGGATCGGACCCTGAAAGCAAGATCCGACTCACGCGTACTACATTTGCATCATGCGACGCTGCATTTCTTCTGGCGTGACGTCTTCCTTGTGCGTCGCCATGCCCCACTTGTGGCCGAACGGGTCTTGGACCTTGGCGTAGCGATCGCCCCAGAACATATCGGCGGGCGGACATTCAACACTGCAACCGGCAGCCAGGGCGCGCGCACACGAGGCGTCGACATCGGTGACATACAGATGCAGCGTGACGGGCGAACCACCGAGTGATTGCGGTGAGGTCGTGCCCATCTCAGGCGATTCATCCGACAGCATCACGATCGAATCGCCGATCTTCAGCTCGGCGTGCATCACCGAGTCGCCTGGCCCGGGCATGCGAAACAGTTCCTCGGCCCCCAGCGCCTTTCTGTAGAACTCGATCGCCTTGGCGGCGCCGCGCACCGATAGATATGGCGTGATGGTGTGGTAACCGTCCGGAATTGCTTTGACTGCACTCATGTTTTTCTCCTCTCCCCGTCTATGCGACGGACTTCTCTCCGTAACGTGCGGTGGCATAACCAACGATCAACCCAACTAGGGCGCCGGGCACCATGATCTGCGCGTAGTAATGTTTGCCGGTGGTGGGGTCGGGGCTCATCGCCGCCAAGTAGGCGAGCAACAGCCCGACACACAGCCCGAACAGCGCGATCGCGATGCGCCGTTTGACGAAGTGCGCGAAGACACCCACGAAGAACCCGGCGATCACGCTCTTGAGCGAAGACAACATCACAATGGTGCCGAGCTGATCGCGTACCGCCGGCTCGAACCAAGCGGTCAGGCCATCGAACGCTCCGAGAATTGCGCCCAGTAGTACGGCTATCACGAGCTTACGCATCTGTTCCTCCCTGCGATGTGTTCGTCGCTCTGAACACACATACACCAAGGGGAACGTGTTCTTTAGCGGCCCGTGTAAAAGAGTATGAAACCGCGAACCACGAGATAGGTTGCGATCAGCCAGATGGCGGTCCTATGGCGGAGGTAGAGCCGCGCAAGCTTGTGTCGCAGGCGTTCGGGGTAGGCCTCCACTCGTCGGCCGTCGAGGTAGCGGGTGATCTCGGCGTTGAGTTCGAGCGCATTGGGATACCGGTTCGCAGGCAGCGGCGCCATCGCTTTTTGGCAGATCGCGAAGACGGGGTTCGGAATGCCGGCGGCACTCGGTGGTGATCCATCGTCGGGTGGAACGCGGCCCGACAACAGGTGATGAAGCAAGGCTCCCAATGAGTAGATGTCGGCGCGTGCATCGAGTGTGCTTGACTCGCCTCGTGCTTGTTCCGGCGCCATGTAGCCCGGAGTGCCGAGTACCGCGCCGTGTCCCGTGTGCGAGGGCCGAGTGGGTTGGCCGTGATCGGGTGAGGTCAGGCTGGTGAGTTCCGGCTCGATATCGACGTCGAGCCACTTAGCCAGGCCCCAGTCCATGACGAGCACTTCACCGAACGGACCGACCATCACGTTCTCGGGCTTCAGATCGCGGTGCAGCACGCCCCGATCGTGTGCAAACGCCACCGCGTCCACGATCCGTTGAAACAGTCTCAGTCGCTCGGTGAGTGTTGCGCTTGATGCAGCGTAGGTATCGAGGCGCGGGCCCTCGACGTAGCGCATGGTGTAGAACACAGATCCATCGGGAAGTCGTGTTACCTCATGCACCGGCGCGATACCGGGATGCTCGAGCCGCGCCAAGACCTTGGCCTCGCGTGTCATGCGCTCGGCAAGTTCCCCCGTTGCGTCCGGCATGTCGAGCACCTTGAGCGCTACTTGTCGGTCAAGCGCCGTGTC
>CAZAHQ010000609.1:0-2718 GCA_964484415.1 uncultured Acidobacteriota bacterium
TTCCTTCCGCCGTCGACCGCGTGGCGGTACCGATAGCGACGAGCACGAGCAGAACCAGGGACAGAACACCGACCGCGAGCGAACGTTTCATCGGGACCTCCAGGGCGGACTACGTCGACGCACGAGCCGGCGTCTAGCCGCTGGAGCGGACTTCAGCGGGCAGCCTAGGCGCGCGTGTTGCGCTCGTCGCGCACGATCCGGCCGTCGCGAATCTCGACCACTCGGTCTGTCCGGCGCGCGAGAGCAGGGTCGTGCGTGATCACGACCACCGTGCGCCCTTGCGACCACAACTGTTCGAACAACGACATGATGTCGCCGCCCGAGGAGCTGTCGAGGTTCCCGGTCGGCTCGTCGGCGAGCAAGATGTCCGGATTCATCGCCAGTGCTCGCGCGATCGCAACACGCTGCATTTGGCCCCCCGACAGCTCGGTCGGCCGGTGCAGCATGCGATCAGCGAGTCCAACCCGCTCCAGCAGTTCCAACACGCGTGCCCGGCGTTCTTTCTTCGGAACGCCGCCGAACATGAGCGGCATCTCGACATTTTCGAAGGCGGTGAGTTGCGAGAGCAGGTTGAACGACTGGAACACGAAACCGATTCGCTTGTTGCGAGTTTCGGCCAATTGATTGCGGGTCAGACGCGCCACTTCCTCACCACAAAGCACATAGGAGCCGCCCGACGGTGTGTCCAGGCATCCAATCAGATTCATCAGAGTCGACTTGCCGGATCCGGAGGGGCCGACGATGGCGATGAACTCCCCGGCGTTGACCGACATGTCGACGCCGCGAAGCGCATCGACCTTGATCTTCCCGGTGTCGTACGACTTGCTTATCTCGCGCATCGCAATCCGACTCTCGGGAGAAGCCAGCGGCATGGGGGGCTCGAATCGACTCTCTATCGCACTCATCGGGACCTCATTCGTAGCGAAGTGTCTGCGCAGGGTCGATGCGGGACGCACGACGAGCAGGGATGTAACCGGCAAAGAAGCCGATCAGGCCAAGGATCGCGGAGGCCAGGATTCCAATCTCGAGCGATAGCGTGGGTTTGCCCAGAAACTGAAGAGCCTCGTTCCCTTCGACCGGAACGAAGCTGATCCCGAACACAATCAGAACGGCCAGCAGAATGCCGATCGCTCCGCCGATCATGGTGTATGTCACCGCCTCCAACACGATCGGCCCAGTGATCCAGGCGGGCCGGGCGCCAAGCGCCATCTGCACGCCGATGTCGCGCGTTCTTTCTTTCACGACCGCGTACATGATATTGGCCACACCCACGCCACCAACCGTGAGCGTGAGGACGCCGATGATCGCGAGAAACGACTTGATACCGAGAATCACGTTGCCAAAGACCTTGTTGGTCTCGACCGTGTCCCAGATACCGAAGACCCGCTCGTCCTTGGGGTCGAACTGGAAGCGGCGGGCCAGCACCTGGCGGAACTGCGCGAGAAGCGCTGGCATCGCTTGTGGTGATGGCGCTCGCAAGATCAAGTTCTCGAGGCGTCGCTGTCCGAACTGTGCACGGAACGTGGACATCGGAATCACCGCGCGATTGTCGTCAGGGCCGCTGTAGTTTCCCATTTGGAGCCGATGTTTGAGTACGCCGATCACGGTGTAGGGGACATCCTCTACCTCGATCATGCGTCCGACGCAGTCGGTCGTTCCGAGAAGGTCTTTGGCCAGTTGATCGCCCAGGAAGATCACGCGCCGTTGCTCGAGAACATCGCGTTCGTTGATGAAGCGGCCGCCGCGCGCGGGAATCTGATTGCGAAGCTCTCCGAAGATCGCCTCGGCGCCGGTTACTTGGTTGCTGAGAGTCTTTCCGTTGGCGGTCAGCGCCAATCCCCAGCGCCGGACCTCGCCGCTGAAACCGGCATGTCCTTGGATCTGAGAACGGAGGTTTTCCAAGTCGTCGATGTTGACCTGTACCGGTCGCCCGGTGGGCAAGCCGTTCCAAGGTCGTGACGTGTCGCCCGGCCAAATTACCGCCAAGTTGTTCCCCATGGCAGCACGCGCAGAACTCATCGTGCGCTGGAGTCCTTCGCCGAACGCCAGGAGTAACAACAGCGCCAGCGCGCCCCACGCGATGGCGGCGATCGTCAAGAACGCTCGCTTGGGTTGAACCTGAGAACTCTTCAGGAACAACCGAAAAACGACTCCCGACCCGGCCGCGGTCATCGCCGGCTCACAGTTTCATCGCGACGACCGGATCGAGCCGGGCCGCTTCGCGTGCCGGGAACCAACCGGCAGTCAAGCCAATCAACCCAAGCAGTACGACCGCAAGCAGGGTCAGTCCCGGGGACAGCGTGGGTGTGCCGACGAACTCGGTGATCGGTAGCAAGCCGACCAGCTTGCAGATCGACCAAGCGAGGCAAAGGCCGAGCACGCCGCCGATCGCGGTGATGATCATCGTCTCACCCAAGAACTGGGTCAGGATCGATTTCGGTTTCGCCCCCAGGGCCATCTTGATTCCGATCTCCTTCGATCGTTCCTCGACGGCGACATGCATGATGTTCGAGACGCCGATCCCCCCGACGATCAGTGTCAGCGCACCGATTCCACCGAGAAAACTCTTGAAACCCAGCATGAAGTTGTTGAAAAACGTGAACATCTCGGTGGTGTCCCACATTCCCAGCACTTGAGTATCGGCTGGATCGAAGCGATGCTTCTGCGCCAGTGTCCCGATGACGTCGCGCTTGACCTTCTCTGTCAGGCTGTTACTCG
>CAZAHQ010000610.1:0-2715 GCA_964484415.1 uncultured Acidobacteriota bacterium
GGCTGCATCAATTGGCCGGGAATCACAACGTGCTGGAACTGCACGGCAACATCTGGCAGTTGCGTTGCGTGCAAGGGTGCGGAGGTGCTGAGGATCGTCGCGCGCCGTTGCCAAGACCATTGCCGCCACGTTGTGCGTGCGGCGCTGCGATGCGACCCGGTGTCGTCTGGTTTGGTGAGTCGCTGCCGATCGACCGGTTTCAGAGTGCGGCCGCAGCCGCAGCGCGTGCCGAGTTGTTCTTGGTGATCGGCACCAGCAGCGTGATCGAGCCGGCCGCGTCGCTGGCCCGGCTAGCGCACGCCTCGGGTGCTCGCGTGGTCGAGGTCAACCCCGATGAAACGCCGTTGTCGACGCTGGCGCATGACGTGATTCGCGAGACGGCGGCGGGAGCGCTGTCGCGTTTGATTGGTCAGGAGGTCGCGTGAGTCGACACCTGCACCTCGACCCGATCGGTGGAGTCGCGGGCGACATGCTGCTCGGTTTGTGGATCGAACTCGGTTTGCCACTCGAGACGTTGCAATCGCTGGCATCGCAGTTGGGGCTGGACGATGTGAATGTCCAAGCCGAGCCCGTGGTGCGCGCCAGCTTGGCCGCGACGCACGTCACGGTTTCGGTGCGCGGGCAGGTCGAGGGTCCGGCACGGCAGGAGCTGGCGCACGACGATGAGCATCCGCATCACCACGCCGATCTGCATTCGCATCACCACGAACAGCCGCATTCGCATCACCATGTCGATGAGCACTCGCATCAGCACGAACATCCGTCTGACGGTCACGGCCGAACACTCGGTCAGATGCTGATGCTGATCGAACGCGGAGCGTTGACGCCGCGCGCGGCGACACTCGCACAGCGTGCGATCACGCTTCTGTTCGAAGCCGAAGCGACAGCGCACGGCCTATCGATCGACGCCGTGCATCTGCACGAGGCCGGTGCCGACGACGCTCTGATCGACATCTTGGGGACAGCAACGGCGTTGGAAGCGCTGCAGATCGAGTCGGTGTCGTGCAGCGTGCCGTTGCCGATCGGCGGCGGTCACGTGAGCTGCGCGCACGGCTTGATGCCGGTGCCGGTACCGGCGGTTGCCGAATTGCTGAGGGGTCTGGCGGTCGTGGGCGGCCCCGTGCAGCGCGAGACGATCACCCCCACCGGCGCAGCGTTGTTGCGCGCGATGGTCACGCAGTTCGGTCCGGCCCCACCGATGACGATCGATCGCAGCGGCAGTGGTGCCGGCGGGCGCGATACGCCGCAGATCCCGAATATCGTGCGCGGGATGCTCGGTCGCACCGCTGCCGGGCCATCGCAGCGCACTGTAACGGTGCTGGAAACGGCGCTCGACGACATTCTGCCGCAAGACGTGCCGGTGTTGATCGAGGCGCTGCTGGCACGCGGCGCACGCGACGCCATGGTCACACCGGTGACGATGAAGAAGGGCCGGCCTGGTTTGCTTCTAACTGTGATCGCCGACGCTCACACCGCCCGCGACCTGGCGGAGTTCGTGCTGGATCACAGCCCGGCACTCGGGGTTCGGATGCGCGAGGAAACGCGGCTGGAATGGGACCGGGACTTTGTCAGCGTCGCCACACCGTGGGGCAGCGTGCGCATCAAACGTGCGCTCGATTCCGCCGGCGGTGTTCGCCGCGGAAGGCCCGAGTTCGACGATTGCGCTCGGGCTGCCGCCACGTCCGGTGTGTCTCCCGACGAGGTCCGGCGCCGCGCACAACAGTTGTTCGATGACACGCTGCGCGACGATAGCCGGCGAGAGGATTCGTGATGAGCCTGCCCCGCAGTTTTTACGTCACCACGCCGATCTACTACGTCAATGACAAGCCGCACATCGGTCATACCTACACCACCGTCGTGGCCGATTGCTTGGCGCGCTATCACCGGATGTGCGGCGAGAACGTCTGGTTTCTGACCGGCACCGATGAGCACGGGCAAAAAATCGAACGCGCCGCAAAGGCACGCGGGATCGACCCCAAGACGTTGGCCGACGAAGTGGTCGAAAACTACAGGCAACTCTGGCCGGCACTGTCGATCAGCCACGATGACTTCATTCGCACGACCGACAAGCGACATCGCGATGGTGTGTACGCGCTGCTGGAGAAGATCAAACGTGTCTCTCCCGACGCCATCTACAAAGGCAGCTACAGGGGCCCCTACTGCACCGGTTGCGAGAGTTTCTTCGCTCCGTCGCAGATCGTCGACGGCAAGTGTCCCGACCAAGGGCATCCGGTCGAGGAGGTCGAAGAAACGTCGTGGTTCTTCCGCTTGTCGGCCTACCAGGACAAGTTGCTGGCGCTATACGAAGCGCACCCCGAATTCGTCCGCCCCGAGACGCGGCTCAACGAGGTGCGAGCGTTTGTCGCTAGCGGGCTGCGCGATCTTTCGATCTCGCGCAGTCGCTCGGTTGTCGGTTGGGGGATCCCGTTTCCGGGGGATGACGAGCATGTGATCTACGTGTGGTTCGATGCGCTCACCAACTACCTGTCGGCGCTCGGCTACGGCCAGAGCGAAGACTCGTTGGTCAAGCGGTTTTGGACCACGATGCAGGGGGAGTCGCTGCACATCGTGGGGAAAGACATCCTGCGGTTCCACGCCGTGTACTGGCCTGCATTCCTGATGGCGGCGCAGGAATCGCTGCCGACCACGGTACTCGGTCATGGCTGGTGGTTGCGCGACAACGCCAAGATGAGCAAGTCGCTCGGCAACGTGGCG
>CAZAHQ010000611.1:0-2712 GCA_964484415.1 uncultured Acidobacteriota bacterium
ACCTATTGCGCAGCTCGAGCCCGATCAGTTTTGCTACGCCGCAGTGTGTCGTTCGAGGTGTGATCCAACAAAGCGCCGTCGACGAAACGCTGCCGAACCCTGGTGGAGCCCTTGCTTATCTGGTTCGTGCCAGAAACGTCTGCGGAGAGAACCTCGGAACGGACTCGGCTGGCACGCCACGCACTGCAGGAAGTTGCCCTTGAGCGGCTGTCAATCCCCGCCGTAACTGATCTCGAGTCGCTTCACCCGTCGTGATCCGACCCACAACACGAACGCGGTGAATAGCAGCAGCCCAGGCAGAGAGAAGTACCAGGGCGTGGGATTGGCCAAGATCGCCAGCGCGCCTTCCGGCGGCTTTACCGGCGTGAGCGACGTGACGTAGTGGACAACGCTGAATTTCTTCAGTAACGCAGGCAAGAATGGGTTGAGGAACTCCCATCCAGCGACGGCCAACGCTGGGATGATCGGGTTTCGAACCAGCATCCCAATCAGCAAGAACAACGCACCATACCCCAGGCACGCCATCGCTGTTGCAGCCAGATAGGCACTGAGGTGTCCAAGCAGCACAGTCGAGAGGATCTCGCCGTGCAGGAAATAGGTCAGCACATGCGTCACCACGGTCACCGCACAGAAGGTCGGAATCGTGACTGTGAGTCCCGCAACAAACTTGGCGGCCAACAGTACGTCGCGCCGCACAGGAGCCAGAAAGTACAGATGCAGCGTGCGATCGAGAATATCGCCCCGTATGAGGTTCATGAAGACCCAGACAGAGCCCAGATACAGCGAAATGCGGAGTATGAGAACGTTCCAGATCAGGGCGTAGGCCTGAATCGAGTTGGTCGTCGTACCAAGATCGTTGAGTTTCAGCGTTACCGCGATCAGCCTTACCACGAAGGGAACCAGCGCCACGCCCGCCAGCAGGTACAGCAGGATCGCGCGCTTACCGAGAAACGCGCGCAGGATCTCGAGCCGCAATACAGCGAGCACTTGCCGAATCCACAATCCCCAGGGTGTTTCGCCGCCGCTGCTCACTGGTTCGCTCCGCGATTGTCGTTGATCAGATACTGATAGACCGATTGCACGTCGTCATCGGCCGGGCTGATCGACTCGATCGTTACGTTGTGGTCGACCACAGCCTTGTTGAGCGCGAGATAGAACCGATCGGCATCCTCCGTCCGTACCAACAAACCGCGTCGGTCTGGATGCATGCGGACCTCCACGATGCTATCGCTCTGAATCATCATCGAGGCGAGTTCCGACGGCCGGTCGCACCGTACCGTGACCTGCAGCGGCACCGCCTTTACCTCTTGACGCACCGTTCGAATTTCACCCTCGGCGACGACGTATCCTTCGTTGAGCATCACGACCTGGTCCGAAACGATGTCGACCTCGTGCAGGATGTGGCTCGAGAGGATGATGTGCTTCCCCTCGCCAGCGAGTTTCCGCATCAACCCGATGATCTCGGAGCGCGCCATCGGATCGAGGCCGTTGAGAGGCTCGTCGAGGATCAGCACCGCCGGGTCGTGGGCGATGGCGCCGGCGAGCTTGACTCGCTGTCGCATTCCTTTGCTGTAGGCGCCGATCCGTCGGCGGCAGTCCTTGGTGAGGCCGACGAGTTCGATCGCGGCCTCGGCCCGCTCGCGGGCCCACGCGTCGCCATGGCCGTGGAGCAGCATCAGGCCGAAGACATAGCGCCAGCCGGTGATCCCCGGTGGAAAACTGTCGTACTGGGTGCAATACCCGAGTTGCCGAAACAACGATTCCGGTTTCAACGGCGAGGTACCGCGTACCGAGATCGAGCCTTCGGTGGGGAACAAAAGGCCCGTCATCAGATTCATCAACGTGCTTTTGCCGGAGCCATTGGGGCCGACCAAACTCGTGATCCCTGGCGGCAGAGCGAGCTTGACTCGATTCACACCCAACGTCTCGCCGTAGAATTTCGAGACGTTGTCGAAGATGATCGTCGTCGAGCCGGTGATCATCGCACCACCTCATAAGCCTTGAGACGGCGCGAGAGTTGCCATAGGCAGAGCAGCGTCACGATCGCGAGCATGACGACACAGGCCGACACGGGGATCACTGCTTGTTCCGCGTTGATCGGCAAATCACCTCCGAACGCCGCGCGTCGCAGAGTTCGCAGAACGTGCTGCATATCGAGCAGTGAGCCGTAGGGACTCCCGAGAATTCCGCTCATCGCCAAGCCGAGGGCACTACCCATCGCGAAGATCGCGAACAGCAAAGCCGCCGCCACGGGGCGCCACTTGACCGTGGCCGAGACCGCAGTGGCGACCAGCGCGTAGATCACACACTGGATCAGGCCAATCGTCACGATTCCAGCAAGCAGCCCGAGGTTGTCCCACAGCCACGTCCCGCCGGCGAGCATCACCTGCATACCGAACAACAGCACCGCCGGCAGCCACGTAATCAGGGATAGCATCGAGACCAAGACAAGCAGCTTTCCGAGTGCGTACTCCCATTTGTTGAATGGGCGCACCAAGTAGAGAGGCAAGCCGTTGTTTGCCAAATCCGGACTCACCACACCTGGCCCGACGATGAGTGTCAGCACCATTCCAAGCACCGTGGCTTGAACCTCGAAGAAAATGAGGAAGAAATTCGGGCCTATCGTCGTGTCACTGCCCGTGATGTCGAGTCCCAACGCCGCCAATCTCGAGAGGTTATTGACGATGTAGACGTAAAACGTGCAACCCACCG
>CAZAHQ010000612.1:0-2693 GCA_964484415.1 uncultured Acidobacteriota bacterium
CAGTATGGGTCGACGCGCGCCGAGCACCCTCCAGATCTTCCCAGGCACCTGGACACCACCGAAATTACCGAAGACAACATGGGCGCCTGCATCCCGTTCTTCATTTTCGAGCAAGGCACTTTCCGCGTACGGATGATAACGGTCGGCAACGGCGGCGACCTCCGCGCGCACCTCCCGGTCATCGATCGGACCACACCAGGCAAGTTGCAACCCGTGGGGCAACTCTCGACGGGCGCGCTGGATCGCGCGCAGGAACGGGCGCACATCCGCGCGAGGGCCATAAACCTGGCCCGCGTGAAGCAGCCGCAGATTCCCAGCCGTCGCGCTGGGTGGCTCCTGCTCAGTGACCCCAGCGGGAATCACAGCGGCTGTTTTGGCTTCGATCAACCTGTGATGAAGGAATGCCTCACGCGTTGCATCGGTCGTGACAACGACGGCCCGCGCGGATCGCAAGAGTCGACGCTCGAATCGGTGCTCGACCGTTGTTGCCCAGTAAGACCCATGGTTCTTCAACGACCATGGGTCGCCGTAGTCAGCTACCCACGGCAGCCCGGAGTGTTTCGAGGCAATTGCCGCTGTGAGAAGGCTCGTCCACGGGAACGCTGAGGCGATCAAGATGTCGAAATTCGGCGCACGATCGATCACCCAAGGACCAGCGGCCAGCGCGAACTGTGCCCACCAGTCAGGCCAGACCAACTCCACAGCCGCTCGGCGTGCGATGTGAACCCAGGAATCGCCCCTTGGCAGATAACGCAGGTCGGCAACGCCTGATCGCCCGACCTCCACGACTGCCGCGCCGCTCGCACTTAGCCGTTCCGCAGAAACAGGATCGGTGGGCTGCAGCGCGGGTGGCATGACAGCCCGCAACACGGTCACCGTGTGCCCGCGCTGCACCAGCGCCTCTGAAAGTTTGAGAGTGCGTTCACTGCGTGAGCCTGTCGCCGGCGGCGCCACTGGATTGACGATACAAACCCTCAAGCGCCGCTGCGGTCGATCCTCGAGCACTTACGTCGGCTCTCTGGCCGGCTCGGCGGTGACTACGTCGTGCGTCGCCCCCTCAGCGGGCGCCAACGCCGCGTTCTGTGCGATCGCCAGTGCCTGCCCGAATCCCAGATACGAGAACCACTTCGCGCCGATCGCAAAATGGTAGTCGTTGAACAGAATCGTGCTCAATAGGTACGCAACGAAGTAGCAGCGATAGATGCTCAGGAATGTTTTGATGTAGGCGCTTTGACGATCATTCGATCGCAGCGATTTATAGGTCATGAGCAGTTCGAGCAGCATCAACCCCAAACCGATCAGGCCTAGCTCATACAGCGCACACAAGTACGAGTTGTGAACGCCGACGGTGATGCGCAACGTTTGCATCAAATCGCGCAATGACGAGGCGAGACCATGCCCGAAGATCATCGAAGCAGGATCACTCGCCGCAAACTGGGCGAGCGAAGCCTCCCAGATCATCACGCGTCCGCTTCCAGCGTTCGGGTCGAGGCCGCCGTTTCCCGCCATGCCGGGGATGTCCCTGACCCTGGCATCTATGTACTGATCGGGAAGCAGTGCCAAACCACCAAAGACCGCCACCACCATGAGGATCGCGACCACTCGCCCTCGCCATCGCGTCGATGTGGTGGACGCCCTGCCGAACAGTGTCATGAACAAGCCAAACAGCGAGATCCCGACGATCGCCGTGCGCGTCAGCGTCGCCGCCAAAGTCACGGCAATGGCCGCTGCACCCAAAAGCCCGAGCCGCTTTTCGAATCGCGATTTCCCCAGGATCAACCATTTGGCAATTGTGGGAACGGTTGCAAAAGCGATCGTCGCCGTCGATACAGGACCGCCAAATGAGCCATCGGCGCGTTGTGCACCAACCGAGATCACCTCCAACGGGTTGATGGTCGTGAGTGCCTGGAAGAGCGAACTGATCGCCGCCGCAAACGCCGCAGAGGCGATGGCGTAATCAATCCACTTGGCGTTTCGTTGCGCCAGCCAGTAAGACAAATAGTGGATAAGGGCACAGACGACGAGTCGCAGGTAGATCGAAAAGCCCTCGGCGGAGTAGGCGGTCGCGATACCTGTCACCGCGTAGATCGCGAAGATCGCATGCATGACGTGAACGCGTTGCGGCGCAGGCATGTTCTCGCCCGCCGCTGCGGAGGCGATCCAACGCAGTATCAGCAATCCCGTGAGGCCGGTGACGTATATCTTGCTGGCGTTTATCTCGAAGTCTGCGAAGTTGATCTCGCTTGAGGTTTGGAGCGTGGCCTGCGTCGACGAGTACAGAGCGACTGCCAGAAAGAAGAACAAACCGGGCCGGACGAATAGAAGTGCGAGTCCAAGGAGCAGGGCGATGACGATCGCCGTCTCGAATGGCCCCAGAAGGGCCAGCGACGCAGCCGCTATGCCACCGATCGCGATGCCGACGGGTACCGCAGCGAATCTAAGATCTCTCGTCTCTGCCCCGAATCCCATCCAACCGCTCCTAAGTTCTTCGCTCCGCTTCCGGCAAGCGACGGATGGTCACCTGGCGAGTGGTTTCCCGTCAAACGAGTCAGTCTGCCATCACCTGAGCGGAGGCACCTCGCTCAGAACGAAACTCCTTCCCTGCGACGCCATAGCTCAAATACCATGAGCGTCCAGATCGCCCCACTGAGCGTGGCGTGACCATGCGACAGGTCGGTAAACAGGCTCTCGAT
>CAZAHQ010000613.1:0-2692 GCA_964484415.1 uncultured Acidobacteriota bacterium
ACGCCTTCCACGGTGCGACCCAGTTGATCCACAACTCGCCGCTCTCGTCGATCGGGATCCTCTGCTCACCCAAGGTCAGTTGCGGGACGACAGCTTGAACCGGTGTCACCGCGATTGGCGGATTGCCGAGTTGACGTTGCACCGCGCGCAACGCTAGCGCCGGATACAGCGCGTCGTCGTACGACAGCACCAGCGGGTAGTGACGGATGGTGCCGTCGGAATCCTCGCGCGCGACGAAGTGGCCACCTTGCGGCGCCGCTTCGGTGATTGCCGGCAACTGCGTCTCGATCCCTCCATAGCGGCGAATGCCGGGAAAACCCGCTTGCGGTTGGATTGCGCTCTCGATCGGCGAGGGGAGAACCGGTGGCTTCGTGAGATCGGCTTCGAGGCGGAGGAAAAATCCAGGAACAACATTCCCCGCGTCGCGAATCGCCGCCGCGAGCGCATCGTCTTCGGTGCTGTCACCGCGCGTCGGCTCGCTGAAGATCATGTCCAGAGCGATCACGCTGGCGCCGCCCTGGCGAATGCGTCGAACCAACTCGGCGACCGTGGAGCGCGGCCACGGCCATCGACCGAGTTGATTGATCGATTCCGGATCGACCGCCACCACCACGATTCTGTCGTCGGCTTGCTGACCGCGGCTCCAGCGCATGCGCGCGTCGACCGTCTTGCTCTCGAACCCGGCGAACAGCGTGGTGCGCATCAAGGGCAAAACCAAGAGCGCGACCGACAGGCCGAGCGTCGGTCCGATCCACAAGCGAGAGCGTTTCAACGACAACCCGCGGGGAGGCTCACCGCGTCAGTTGCCTCGCCCGCCTTGATCGCAGTTGCAACCCGAGTCGACAGGAGGCGGCAGCAACGCGCCGGCGGGATCGGACCACGCGCCACCGTTCGCCGAGTTCGACGATGTGTTCACCGCCGCGCGACCCGCTGTGCTCCCCAGTCCGCTGAACTGCGACGCGATGTCGCTGGGCGATGGCGCCGCCATCGCGCGTTGGCCACCCGAGACGCCGCCGCCGGCACCGTCGGCGATGATGTCGACGCTGTTGCGCAGCGCATCGAGTTCGGCGACCGAGAGTGTCGACGGAGGGCCGACCGGTTTCCCCGACGCGTCGAGCTTGAGCTGCATCCCTTCGCGCAACTCGAACGTCTGCGGGGGCGTTGCCTTCGTAAGAACGCCTGCCGTGCCGCCATAGCAGGTGATCGTCAATCGTCCATCGCGGAACTGTTCGAGTCCCACCTCGGTCCCCTTGATGCCAACCACCGCCGTCGGTTGATCGATCTTGACCTCGGGGCGATCCGACCAAAAGCGCGAGAGAAACACGCGCGCTTTGCCAAACAACACCGACAGCGAGCTGGTGTTCTTGCCGGTGGCTTGATCGACCGCCAACTGCGAGACCGCGAACGAGGTGTTGGCCCCGAGCGAGACCACGCCGCCCTCGCCGAAAAGTAGCTTCGCCCCCGACGCGGCGCCCGTGACCTCACGCTCGCCGACGACCACCGCATCGCCAGCCTTGGCTTGCACCGGTTCCGTGACGCTCGGCTTGAAGGAGTTCACCTCCTTCTGCACGAACGCAAAGCGTCCCACCTCGGTCGCCCAAGCAAGTCCTGTGGTCAGTACGACAATCAAAACGATCGCGCGGCGCATGGTGTCTCCGCCTACCAGTGGAAGTTGACGTTGAACGATCCGACCTTGCGATCGAAATCGAGGTTGGCGCCCAGCACACTGGGGTCGACTGTGAACTGCGCCGTACCGTAGCGCGCCGACAGGTACATCCAGCGTGTGATCGCAAACGCGACCGAGCCCTTCAACTCGAAGCGACGATCGATCCGTTCCAACCCCTCGAAGCTGTCGAAGTGGGTGCGCGTGCGCGCGCCGTACGCAAACAGCGTCCAGCGTTTTCCGAGCGGCCAGGCCATTTCAGCGGCGATTTGGCGTTCGGTTCGCTTCAGGCCGCTGTCGTCGGGGTTGTGATCGGTCCAGGCAATCGACGCACGGACAAAGCGCGAGGGGTTGGTGCCGAGCCAGATCTGTTGAGAGAGCCTTGCCGTAAACGCTCCGCCCGAGAGCCCCTCGATCGCCACCGGTTCGAACGTGCGATCTTCATACTGCAGGTCCAGTTGTGTGACGCCGATCGAGGCTGAGTTGAGGAACAGGCTGATGTCACCGGACAGGTCGCTGCGCAGCTTCTCACCGTCGAGGTTGAAGCGATTGGCACCGGCTTGCAGCAACCAACCGAATCCGCCGTCGCGCGTCGGCACCCTCACATACCCCAACGGGCCGTTCATGAATCCCAGCGGATTCACACCGCGGGCCAGCCCTACGAACGCGCCCCACCCGTCGGAATCGAGGTTATCGAAGTCGGCGTGACGATTGGCGTACCCAAGCGCGGTGAGTTGCAGCGTGTAGCCACCGCGGTCGCGCACAGGCAACCAACTGCCGCGTAGCTGCGCCGAACTGCGCGTGTCCTTGACGTCATCACCCAGAAACTGCTGGATCGCAATCAGGTCGTTCGTGAGTTGCGCAGGGTTGTCATCCCAATCGAAACCGAGCGACAGGCGCGCTTCCCAAGCGGGCGGTTGCGAGAATGTGGCCGCCTCTTTCAGTGCGTTCAACCACGCGGCGGCGTTGACTCCGGCTTCGGTGTTGAGTGCCTGCGCGCGATTGAACTGTTCCTTGGCCTGATCCAGG
>CAZAHQ010000614.1:0-2687 GCA_964484415.1 uncultured Acidobacteriota bacterium
CGACCCAAAACTCGAGATGCCGGCCTACGTCGCCATAGGCGCGGACGCCGGCCAAGCGCGGCGAGTCGGCCGCTGGGGTGCGATCGTTTCGATCAAGCAGGAACGCGCTGAGCTCGACATCGTTGGTTAGCGCGTAGTTGATTCGCACGAGCAGGTTGTCGCGTGACTGATCCGCCTCGATGTGCTGCTTGTTGAATAAGGTCCGACCGTAAGCTGCCTCGAACGACCACCGTTTGTAGCCGGTCACGGCATAGATCGTATCGAGGTTCTTGGTGTAGATGTACCACTGGCGTGGATCGGTCAATCGCTGCCGGCCGAGCTGAATCCGCCACCACCAAGCGGCGGTGGAACGCTCGTATCGAACGTAGAGCTGGGAGAGATTCAGCAAATTCTTTTCGTTCTCGGCTGCAAGATCCGGCCCGCCGTCCAGGAAGAACTGCCGTCGAGCTGTCACCTCGGCGTACAGATCGAATCTCCCGAATCGAGCCAAGCCCCCGACGATTCCCAGGAACTCGGGCGCGATGTCGGCGTCGCGCGTTCGATCGTCGAGGTCGCGATTGCGAAGTACCTCGCCACGCGGACGCAACTCACCTGAGATCGCAGCTCCCTTGAACGGACGGATATTTCCCAGCAATAGCAGGTCGTCGTCGGCTGCCGCGGCCCGCGCGCGGGGCGGCAATCGCTGCGGCTTCCGACCGGGAAGAATCAGGTCGGTTCTTTCGGTGACTCGCACGCGACGGCCAAGCACAGTGAGCGTGACATCCCCTTCGGGTGTGTCGGAGATCGACTCGATGACGCCGACGTAGCGCCGTTCTGGATAGGTTTCAGCGCGCACGCGAATCGACACCGCGACCATCACGTTGGCATCGTCGCGGTGACCTGCAACCTTGACGCGCTGTCCAACGGCGAGTGCCGCGAACTCGATCACGTCGTCCGGATCGCGACGGATCCGTGTTGAGGCTGGAACCGAGACGATGAACCCGAGCAGGCGAATCGTCCGCGAATCGGTGTCGATCGACTCGATCAGTCCTCGCAGTTCTTCCTCGTTCGCGTCGCCGTCGGACTCGATCTCGATCTCCCGGGCGCGCAGCACGCCGTCCGGCTCGAACTCACCCTTGACGGAGACCCTCGTGCCCGGAGCGAACTCGGCGGGCAAGCGGCCGGTGTTGGCTGCTTGCCCGCGAGAGAAAGTTGCTAGCACCAGAAGTGCAATGAGGGCGAGTCGGTTACGGACAACCACGGAGGTTGGCACGATAGATCCCGTTGCTTGCGGCACCCAGAGAACCCGACCCGCCCGCCGTCGTGGCGGCCACTAGGTAGGCGAATCCACCGCCGGGGCTCGGGAGTTCAGTGTCGATGAATGTCGTCGTTTTTAGTTGGTCACGGTAACAGGTGCCGTAGTTGAGGCTGGACAACCAGCGAACATCTTGGCGAAGGACGGTGTACTTCGTCGCGCCGGTTTCGGTGCGGAAGTTGAAACCGCTCTTCGTCGCTGCGCGCAGATCTTCCACCTCGCCATCGTTGGCGTCGCACAGATCGCCAGTGCCGTCCGCATCGCGATCGAACTGCCGTGGGTCGCGCAAATCGGGGCAGCGATCGGTGGCGTTGAGTACACCGTCACCGTCACGATCGCCGTCGCCAGCGTCCGTAACCCCGTCGTTGTCGTCGTCGGTGTCGCAGGCGTTGCCTTGCGAGTCGCTGTCGTTATTCTCTTGGCGCGGGTTGGCCGTACTCGGACAGTTGTCACAGGCGTCGCCGACCCCATCGACATCGCCATCGGCCTGATTCGCGTTGGAGGCGAATGGGCAGTTGTCGAAACGATCGTAATCGAGGTCTCCATCGCTATCGTGCCAGGGGAGTACGGTATCGGTCAGCGTACGGTCGGCCGTCATCGCGACGTCTTGTCGCGTATCCGGGTCGACCAACGAGTAGAGTTTGGGGTCGTATCGCACGTCCCATGTTCCAGTGATCACACGTACCAAGTAGTGCCCGGCGGCGTTGGTTTCATCGTTGGTCGTGTGCTGTGGAGCCCCCGTGGTCCCGTGCGAAAGCTCGAGTCGCACGCCACGAAGAAGTGTTCCATCCAGATCCTTCACGTTTCCTTGCAAAGCCCAACCATCGGGAAGGATGTCGGTCCCGAGCGCTCGGTCGGTCGTGACCACAATTCCAGCGCGGATCTTCGGCGCGCTCACGGCGCCAGCGGGAGGGTCGAATTCGAGCGTATAAGTCCCCGCCGGAGCAACAACGTCGTAGTCGCCGCCCGCATCCGTGTTGTCGTGAAGCGTCACGATCTTCAACCCATCGCCCGCGCGGTACAAGTCGATATCGACACTCGGCGCGCCATCACCCTTGGCGTCGAGAACGGTGCCCGTGATGTGATAACCGAGCGCCAGCGTGACCGTGGGAAGAGAGAAGTCTCCCGATCCAGAGACGGTAATTTCTTTTGTCGAGGTGGCAGCCAGCTGTGGCGGGTCGGTAACCAACTCGGGAGCTGGCCCATCCCATGTGACCTCGTAGATCCCCTTGGGGACTGCAACGCTATAGTGGCCGGTCAGATCGGTCGCGTCGCGAGGCGTGAACAGCTTCACTCCGGTCGTGAGATCGATGAAGTCGAGGTCGACCCCAACGGCTGGCAGGCCGTTGTCGCCACGAAACACGTTGCCGGAGACGAACCACGCATCCTTGAG
>CAZAHQ010000615.1:0-2686 GCA_964484415.1 uncultured Acidobacteriota bacterium
CCGCTGTGCCAAACGAGGTCGTCCGGCCGAACGTCACCGCGCGCCACCATGGCGGTCAGCGTTTGCTCGTCGAACGGTCCCCGTCGTTCACCGTCGCGGCCGATGTACCAACTCATTGCCCGCAGACTCCCTGGCGCCCGCATCGGCGGCGCAACGCTCGCACCGGATCACCTAGAACCGATGGCGGCGCGCGTCCTCGCGCGCTGCGATCCATGCTGCAAGAAACCGGGTCCCGAAGGTGAGAACCAGTCCGAGAAACAGCTGACCCAGGATCGACCACAGCCCGTTCACGAGCGCCGCCAGCATGGCCACCGGCACGATCCCGACCCCGAACAGGAACAGGCCGATAAAGACGGCGACCACGCCCCAAATCTCGTAGGTAAACACCAGCGACCACAGCCAGAGCGAGGCCCCGAAGACCACCGAGGCGATCATCAGGCCCGAGGCCCCCGCCTCGCGCGTTCGCTCGAACAGCGTCATCGGCAACAGCACGAACAACGACAGCGCCAGTGCCATCGCGCTGATGACCGACACGATCGGGTAGATCTTGGCCGCGAGCCAGGTGCCCCCGGAGATCACTCCGAGCGCGAGGACCGTTATCCCCACCAGTAGCAGCACGCCGAGCGCGAACGCGCCCACTCCCTTGAGCTGGCTCAACATCGCCGATCCCCGTCCACCGTGGTCATTGTTCTCGTCTGCAGCGCCGTGCCCCTCATCCATCGACCGACGGCGCTCCGCGCCATCCTACCGACGATTCACCGCCGGCTCATCCGCAGTCACCGAATGCCCACCGGTGCCCCCACCACGGGATCGGCGATCGTCCACGCGGCGCTCCGTGCGCCTCGCACAGGTCATCGAGCGACGCTCCACTGGATGAGCCTCGTCTGAACGTTTATCACATACAGTTGCGGCAGAAATGACCGCTGCCTACACTGAGATTGAGCGGCGTTGATGCTCGACGCTGGTGAGGCGCGGAGCGCGCACGGTTTCTTGACCACAAGCAATTTGCTTTGGTCTTTTCGCTCCACAAGAGCGACTCAGTACGTTCGGCTTTCCCAACGTACACCCCTGGTTCCCGACCAGGCACCCATCGCGGCCACACCCTAAGCGCCGCTCCCCCGACCGCAGCGTCCTCGACTGCCTCCGCACTTCGCGGCTTCGCGTCGACTCGACCCTCGGTCGCCCCGCGACAAACCACAGTCGCTGTTCCGAGATCCCGCGTTCCACCAGAACGCCTGTGATCTCCCGCGGATTTTCATAATCCGCTCCCGCGCGAGGCTAGAAGACTCACGTCTTCTTTGGGGTACTCCTGTACCCCCCTCGCCCCTTTTTGATCACCCCTGCGCCGTCGTTGCGAGACCCGGAATCTCGTTTCCGGTCTTGGACTTCGTGTTGTTCGTGGTGCACCGGTGCGATCTGCACACCCTGCGTAAGCAGGCTCCCGACGTCTCGTGACGTCTCCCGCCATCAGGAAGCCACATGTCACACCCCATGCTCGGCATGATTGCCGTCCTGGCGTTCATCGCCATAATCGCCGTCACGTTTGCGCTTCTAGTTTGGGCGATGTCGCGACGCGACACGGCGCCGGCCGCCCCCCTGCTCACGCCGCACCCCAAGCGAACGCGCCAAGTGCTCCAGTGGCTCCGACGCGTCGGATCGCTGGCGCTACCCCCGATCAGACGTTGGTTGTCGCTCTTGGCGAACGTGCTGCGTCTGGTTCGCGCGGCAAGGCATCGCCTGCGTTCGCAACGCGCCCGGCGCGCTCCCTTTCCGGAACCGCCGATTCACCGCATCGCGTTGTGCCACCGCCCGCTCACGGTCGCGGGCCATCGCGTGATTGTCTCGGATTTTCCGGGCGGACGATCCAGAGCGACGCTACGTCCCCGATCGCGCCCCAGCGATCGCATTGACCTCGGAGAACTCGACACCGGCCCGGCCTCGGACCTCGCGTTTCTTCGCCTCGCGAAGCAGCATCGCGTGTCCTAGTGCCTGCCGGTCACATCCCTCCCCGATCGGCGCCCAGATGAGACAGCCCCTTCCCGGGTTGCACCTCAAATGGGCGCCATTTTTCTGTTGGCTATGCCGATCGTCGCCTCGACGGAGCCAGCTTGTCCTTTAAGGCGTTGATGTCCGCGGTCTTCTTCGGATCTAGATGGAGCATCGCGTGGCAGTTGGGGCATACCACCGCGAGATCCTCGATACGCGTCATGCGCGGTGTCTTGGCGAGCGACAGCTGCCGCAAGTGGTGCACCTGCAGAATGCGAACGGCATTCCCGTTAAGCAGGGTCGAGAAATCGGTGGCGCACACCGAGCAGATCCCGCGCCCACGCTCAAGCGCGACCCTCCGAAGGCGATCGCTACGTCCGCGCACCAGCACCCGAGTTTCTCGCGCAATGCCCTCTAGCGCTGCCGGAACGTCCGTCAGTGGATCAAGACCGACGACAGGCCCTGTCGGTGCCGATTCAAGAAGCCGCAGCAGTTTGGGTTCCACAGACTTCGGCACGGAGGCGCGGCTGCGCGGATAGGTCGGCCACTTCCAGCCCGGCGTAGCCGCGATCACTCGGGTCAGCGGCACAGGGCGTTTGAGCAGCCGCAAACCGCCGATGTCTGATTGATACGCTGGCCGGCGGCCAAAGACGGTCGACTCGGGAGCACTAGCGACGCGGCCTCGTGCGACGAACCCGCG
>CAZAHQ010000616.1:0-2679 GCA_964484415.1 uncultured Acidobacteriota bacterium
ATCAGTAGCACGCACGTGAGGCCAACGCCGGAACCTGCAAGGCTGTGTTTCACAGCTCATCCCCCATGGCACGCTCCAAATCGCGGCGCGCTTCGGCGCGTGCATTCTCGGCGTCCAATCGCGTCGTGCGAGCGTTGGTCAGGCGCGATTGAGCATCGAGCAGGTCGCGCAGTGTCGAGGCGCCGACGCGATAGCGATTGTCGGTGACTCGAAAGCGCTCGATCGCTGCAGCCTCGGCCGCCTGTTGGGCACGTACGATCGCATCGGCCTCCTGAGCGCGGCGATACGCGGCGTCGACATCGACCGCCGTTGCCTCTTCCGCTTCTTGCGCGGCCAGTTCGGCTTGGCGTCGCGCGTGATCGCGCTCCGAAAGCTCGTGCTTGCGCCGCCCGAAGCTGAACGGTTCCCACGACAAAATCACACCGGCTTGCATGATTCGTTCAGGGAGCAATTCGACGTTGTGAAAGCCGTCGTAAGTCAGCGCCAGGCTGATGTCGGGAATCGACTCACTGCGCTTGATGCGCCATCCGAGCTCGGCTTGCTTGGCGGTCAGTCGTGCACGTTTCAATTCGGGCCGACCAGCCAGCGCACGAGCGCGCGCCTCGACCAACGGCGGAAGGGCCGGCGGCTCGGAGATCGGTGCGGGGTTCCATGCGGTGTCGATCGGCTTGCCCACCATCACATTGATCCGCTCACGCGCAGTGTCGGCCGCGTTGCGTAACATCAGCGCGCGCGCTTCCTCGGCGGCGAGATTGGCTTGAACGTCCATCAGGTCGGCTTTCATCGCCGCTTCCACGGCAACCGCTTGCGTCACGTTGCGCTCGAGTTCTTGCAGGAACTCTTGCGTGCTGCGGCTCGCCGCCAAGCCGTCCTGCGCTTGCAATAGGGCGCGATAGTTGCGCCGCACCTCACTGCGAATTGCCAACCGTTGCGCACCAAGACCGGCCTGCTCCGACTCGAGTCCGGCCATCGAGTACTTCACACCCAGCCCCAATCGACGCTGTTGCGTAAGCGGTAGCGCGAGGCGGCCGGTGACGCGACTGACCAACGATGGATCGCTGTCGATGGTGATATCGCTGCCGGGGAGTGGGCCGGTGGCGGGATACTCCCCGAGTTGCCCGCGGCTCAACGAAAACTCCACCGGCCTCAAGAGCGACGACACCTGCGTTTCGAGGCTGAGCAGCGGTAGGCGACGCGCTTTGGCCAGGCCCAAGCGATCTGCTGCTTGGTCGACGGCGAGATGGGCTCCTTGCAGTGTGCGATTGCTGGCTTCGGCCAGTGCCAACGCATCGTCCAGCGTCAGCGTCTCCTGCGCGCCGACCGGCAGCGCGGCCAGAGCCGCCATCAGCAGAATGAACCGACATCGCACGCGCGCATTCTAGCGGCGAATCAGCAGAACCCCGCTCGGATCACCTGCCCAACATCAAGAGCACCGCAGGCTAAAGCGACTGTAGAAACGCCAGGACGGGAGCGGCCGCTTCTTTTCCCTGCTTGGCATGGTGAAGAAGATCCAAACCGTGCGGACCCTTCGAGCTCTTCAGCTCGGGCCAAGCGGTAAGGATCGGTTTGACGACATCGAGTTTGCCCAACATCGCGGCAACGAAGATGTCGAAGCGTCCCCCCTGATCGATCAAATATTGGGCGATGTCGGGGCGACCCATGTGCCCTGCCCCACCGATCGCCATTTCGAAATCACCACCGCCCCAGTCCCAGGCAGCGTTGAGCAGTTTGGGCTGGGCCGCGAGCATCGCCTTGACCTTGTCGAGGTCGTTGTGCCCTGCAACGACGAATTCCTTGACCAGATCGGGAGCCAGTGCCGGCGGCTTGTCACCCGCCGCAGACGCAGGTAGCAGAGAGAACGCGGCGGCTCCGGCAGAGATCATGAGCAGTTCGCGGCGCGAGAGTGCGGTGGGGTTCATCCGTGGCTCCTTGTGCGAAACAGCTTACGCGTGAGCCGGCGATCCGCTGCGATCCACGTGCAAACAGACGTAAAAGGGGGAGGCTTCATCACGCCTGACGCGTGAGGAGGCCTCGCCCCGGACATCGTGAACCTCGAGATCGGTGTTGCGGATGCTGCACCGGCGAGGAGTCTGCCGCCGATTACAGCCCCGGAATCTGCATTTCCTTCGGCCAACGGACCGAGTATTCCAGTGTCAGCTCTTTCTTCTCCTTCGGTGCCAGCGTGAACTTCCAGTTGATGATGCCGGGACGATCGTCGAGCGAGATGTACCCGGCACTGGTCTTGTCTCCAACCTTCACGGTGATCCGCTCGTCTTGCGAGATCGGCAATCGCTCCTCTACCACCACGGTCACCCCGACATCGCGGAAGTTCTCGACCGACGTGCGATACACAAACACCATCTGTCGATCCTTGCCGATGAATCCTTCGGTGCTGCGCGCTTGCGGCAACACTGTGCGTTTGACCTTGAGGCGATTGTCGACACCGAACGGCACGCGCAGTTCCGCACCGGGCGCGGTTTCGGGAACGGCGAAGGCACCGAGATACGCGCCACCGGCTACGACTCGCATCGGCCCGGACAACAACGGGCGATCGTTCGGCGCGCTGGTCAGTGCGAGTGCGAACGCCTCTTCTTGCACCGAAGGCACCACGCGATACGCAAGCTCGGCCTTCAGCGTGTCGCGACGCAAGGTCACGCGATGTTCGGCACCGTCGGCGGC
>CAZAHQ010000617.1:0-2672 GCA_964484415.1 uncultured Acidobacteriota bacterium
TGTGTGTATCGGCCCGTCGCGTGGGCAGCGATCGCCGGCACGCTGTCGTACGGATGCCACACCACGCGGCCGTTGCTGTGCTGCGCGTCGAAGCGGAAGTCGGGATTCTCGTGATGCAGGCTGTGAAAGTCGCGACCCGACAGCAGCGGGCGGACATGCAAGGTGACCGGGCCGGAGACACTGGAAGTCAAACGCCACGACAGCACCGTGATCGGCTTTTCGTGGCGAACCAAGACCTCGGCTTCGAGTGTGGTGCCGTCGTCCAGATGCCAGGTCCACAGCGGCCACGGCTCGCTCTTGAAGAATGAAAGTGCAGGCGCGGTGTCGGGGTGAATCTGGTCGGGCGCGTAGCGATGCGCCGTGATTGGGAAAGCGCCGTTGGGCGTTTCGACCCACGCGTAGAGGCCGTTGACCAACACGAAACGATCGACAGGTGGACGACGCGAGGCGCAGAGCAATGCGTGATAGCGCCGTGTGCGAATTCCGGAGACGGTGCCGGAGGCGAATCCTCCCAGCCCATCGGCCTCCAGCCATTCGGCTCGCTCGTACGGTGTGCCTGGCATGTCGCTCCCGGCGGACAAGGTGACCTCCTTACTGCATCTGCGCAAGTAACGCGTGTCGGTGGCGGCGTTGCCGCCCGGTTCGGCTCTAGGAGAACAATCTCAGCATGAAGTTGAGGATCTTCTTGGTGCGTGCGGTCAGCTTGGTCTTGTTGAACGCGTCACCCGCCTTGCGAATCACCTCGGCCTGCGTGGGGTAGGGGTGAATGGTGGCGGCGATCGTTCCCAAGCCGATGCCGGCCTTCATCGCCAGCGTCAGTTCGGAGATCATCTCGCCGGCATGTTCGGCGACCAGCGTCGCGCCCAAGATCTTGTCGGTCCCTTTGCGCACCAAGACTCGCAGGAACCCTTCGTTCTCACCCTCCAGGATGGCGCGGTCGACGTGCTCCAACGAGACCGTCACCGTGTCGAACTCGATGCCGGCTTTGGTGGCGTCCTGCTCGTACATCCCGACGTGTGCCACTTCGGGGCTGGTGTAGGTGGCCCACGGCACAATCAACTCGTGTTTCTTCATCGCCAGGCCGAGCGGGATGCCATCGAACAGCGCGTTCTGAATCACGATCCGTGCTTGCGCATCGGCGGTGTGCGTGAACTTGTAGGGCGAGCAAATATCGCCGACAGCGTAGACGCGTGAGTTGCTGGTGCGCAGATACTGATCGACGGTGACACCCTTGTCGTCGAACGCTACACCGGCGCGGTCCAAGCCGAGTCCTTCGACATTGGGGGCACGGCCGATCGCCACCAAGAGTTTCTCGCCCGTCCGTGAACGGCGTTGACCGTCTTGTTCGTAGTGCACGATGGTCTGCGGACCCTGTTGCTCGACCGACAACAACTTGGTGCGGCATTCGAACACCACACCGTCGCGTTCCATGCTGCGGCGCACGATCGCGGCCGCGTCTTTGTCTTCGCGCGGCATGATCTCGGGGCCGCGCTCGAAGACCGTTACCTGGCTCCCCAAGCGCGCAAACGCTTGCGCCATCTCGCAGCCGATCGGTCCCGAGCCGATCACCAACAGCCGAGCGGGAAGCTCGGTGAGCGTGAAGATCGATTCGTTGGTCAGGTACTGAACCTTATCGAGCCCCTCGATCTTGGGAGCGGCGGCACGCGCGCCGGTAGCGATAACGGCTCGGCGGAACGCGAGCGTTTGGCCGCCGATCTCGATCTTCTCGGGGTCGATGAACGTGCCTTGGCCCAAGAACACATCGATCCCCAGCGAGCTGAACCGCTCGGCGCCGTCGTTGTGAGCAATTCCTGCACGAAGACGGCGCATGCGCTCCATCGCCGTCGCGAAGTTGCCGCTGCCCGAAACGGCCGGGCCGCCGAAGTCATCGTGCGAGCGTTGCGCTCGATGCCACGAACGGGCCGCGCTGATCACTCCCTTGGACGGAACGCACCCGACGTTGAGACAGTCGCCGCCCATCAAGTGTCGTTCGATCAGGGCGACCTTCGCGCCCAATCCGGCGGCGCCCGCAGCGGTGACCAATCCGCCGGTGCCGGCTCCGATCACAACGATGTGATAGCGATCCTTCGCTGTCGGGTTTTTCCAACCAGGAGGATGAACGTATCCCACCAACTGTTTGTCGTGCGTGTCGTGGTGAAGAACCTGCGCCCCCTCGCTCATGCGGTTTGCTCTCCGGTGGCGGCGCTGAGCGCCTTGCGAGCGGTGCGCGTGATCACCACGGTTACCAACACCGTGGCCACTAGGCCGACACCCAAGAGCGCGTACTTGCCAGTGCTTTGACCCCCACCGCCGCCGGCGACGGTGCCGGCCACAGTGCCGAGGTATACGAACAACAAGGTCCCCGGGATCATTCCTAACGAGGCCAGCAGGTAGTCGCCGAAGCTGACGCGCGTCAACCCCAGTGCGTAGTTGAGAAAGTTGAACGGAAAGACCGGCGAGAGCCGAAGCAAGAAGGCGATCTTGCGACCTTCACGTGCGATTGCTTGGTCGACCGCGTTGAACTTGGCGTTGCCGGAGGTCCAGCGCTCCACCGAGGTGCGCGCGAAATACCTCGCAATCAAGAACGCCAAGGACGATCCGATGACCGCCCCGCAGAACGCCCAGGCGAACCCGAATCCCAGTCCGAAGATCGCACCCGAGGCGCCGGCCGA
>CAZAHQ010000618.1:0-2672 GCA_964484415.1 uncultured Acidobacteriota bacterium
CGCCCGGCCTGGCGTGCAAAGTCGAGATACGCACACTGGCGCGGGTTCAACGCCACCGAACAGGCCCCGACCTTGGCCGGGTTGTCTTCTGGGTCGGCGGTAAACAGGTTGCTATTGATCGCGACGCAAACCGCGGAATTGTTCCCCGCCGCAATGCAATCGCCCACCGCCTTTTCGAACACGCGGCGTTCTTCGACAGGGTCGATCGGCGCGAATCCATCGGCTGAAAGCTCCTCGCGATTCAGACGCAGGCCCAGGCTCAACACCAGGTTGCTGGCCGGCATGAAACTGTCGGTGAGATACAGCGCAAAATTGTTGCCGCGCACATCGTTGACTTGAGTCGACGGAAAGTAACGCGTCAGTTGCAGTCGACTTGCCGGGTACCGGAGATTGTTCAGCAGTCCGCCCGTCAGGTTTTGCAATGCCACCGGCGCCTTGAAGAGAATCGTTCGCGAGTCTTGATCGCGCTGAAAGTAGGTCCGCTCCAGGAGCATTCCGTACTTGATGTCGTGTGTTCCACCGCTGCGGTGCGTGGCAAGGAAGTTGGTGCCGTCCAGCGCGTAGCTGCGGCGTTGGCGGGTGTCGCTGTAGTCCAACGGGTATGGGCCGGAGAGGAAGCCTGTGGCCGAGTCGGTGCAACGTAGCCGGCTGACGTCGGCGCCATCGATGCTGCCCGTGGCGCACGAATTCCGCGCCTGCGGGTTGTGCGGTTCAAAGCCGTACTCGATGTCGGAAAACGCCGCGGTGCTCTCCCAGACCGATGTGGGTGAAAGGGTCGCGGTCCAGCGCATCGAATAGGTCGGCCCACCTTGCCTGTAATCGGCCGCAGAGTCGGCTGGGATCAACGTGGTCACGCCGGACGGTTCCTGCCTCCGCGGATCGGCGGAGTACTGGATCGAAAGCCGGTTCTTTCCGTTGACTTGCCAGGTGAGCTTGGCCAACTCGGTCCGGCCGCGGGACTCTTGTACGGCGTCGGCACCACCAATCACGTTGATCGGCTCGCTGATCTGCGCCGCCTCGAGCGCCGCCAGATACCACAGATGATCCCTGACGATCGGTCCCGAAACGTACGCCGCTGGCTTACGCCGGATGAACGGCGCAGGATCGCGGTCGCCCGAGCCATCGTTGTTGAGTGTGGCGTCGACCCAGTACAGCGAACTCGATCCTTCGAACGTGTTGCCGCCGCTCTTGATCGTGAGTCGAGCATATCCGCCGACCGCACCTCCCATCGACAGATCGGCGCCGGTGTCGACTATTTGGATCTCCTCGATCGCATCGGGATTGATCTGCGAGAGTCGCTGTCCAGTGAGCGGATCGACATTGCTCACCCCATCGACCGTGACCTTGAAGTCGCGCTCGCGTGAGCCGTGTACCGTCACGTTGCCATCGCCGTCGGAATCGTTGACGCCGGGTGCCAACACCAAGACGTTCTGATAGTCGCGACCGTAGACCGGCAGGTCGTCAAAGTACTCGGCACTGAGGCTGGTGATGCTCTCGGTCCTGGCTACATCGACGACCGGTCGTTTGTCGACAATCGTCACCTCATCGGTTTGCGCCGAGAGGAGCGTGATCGCCAGCGTCGTGGTCTTGCCTGCCGTTACCTGAATGTTGGTTTGCACCGCCGGACTGTAGCCACCGGCCGTAACCGAAATGGCGAAACCACTTCCCACAGGCAGTTCCTCAAAAACCGCCGTGCCGTCACTCCCGGTCAGGCGTGACTGCGGTCGAAATGTCGATTGCGGTCGCGTGAGTTCGACCGTGGCACCCGGGACCGACTCTCGCTTGGCTTTGGTCTTCTCGTAGACGGTCACACTCAAAGACCCGGTTTGCGCGGTGGCCGTGGCAGTTGAAAGAACCAGCATCACGAGCAACGCCGCGAACCGTAAGTGCCTCAGACCGATCAACCGCATCACTACCCCCGTGCTCTGAGGCTCCGCTGCGGCGCCGATCAGATCTTCTTGAGCCGTGGCCCTTTCGGCGTGTCCTCGACCACCCAGCCGAGGGCGGCGATGGCATCGCGCAGCCGATCCGACTCTGCCCACTGCTTGGCCGCCCGCGCAGCAAGGCGATCTTGCACCAATGCGAGCACCTCGGGTGGCGCTTCTTTTTCGGCCTCTTGCCAGGGGAGCAGCGCCCCGACCACACGATCTGCCTGGGCGAAGAACCGCTCGACCTGTTCGGCATCGGCCTGTGTCAGCTCACCGCGATCGAGTGCCGCGTTCCCTTCCCGCACCAACTTGAAGACCTCGCCGATCGCGCCCGAGATGTTGAGGTCGTCATCGAGGCACTCTCCAAACGCGACCAAAGCCCGGTCGGCACGTGCCGCAACGCCGCTGGCCGGCCCGGACGGAGCGTCCGCCAAACGAGCGCGAAATTCGTCGATACGAGCCAGTTCGCCCTTGGCTTGCTCCATGGCCTTGAACGAGAAATCGAGTGCCTTGCGGTAATGACTGCCGATCAAGACATAGCGCAACGTGCGCGGATGGTGACCGCGGTCCAGTAGATCTCGCAACGTATGGAAGTTGCCGAGCGACTTGGACATCTTCTCGCCTTCCACCACCAGATGCGACGCGTGCATCCAGGTGTGGACGAACGTACAACCGGTCGCTGGCTCGGACTGCGCGATCTCGTTCTCGTGGTGCGGAAACTTGTTGTCGACGCCACCCGTGTGC
>CAZAHQ010000619.1:0-2666 GCA_964484415.1 uncultured Acidobacteriota bacterium
TTCTGTGGGGCGACGGCATTCTGTGGGGCGACGGGCTTTTGTGGGGCGATTGAGCACGACTCCTGTGACCGGTTGCTCTCGGGGCAGCGTTCAACGCGCTGCCCCGATTTAATAGGTGGTGGCCGATACGCCGTTGTTACGGCGCGGGACTCTCGCCACAACTCGAACTGAAGGCCGTCACCCAATAGAACAACGACGATGTCTCCGCGATCGCACCGACATCGCGATGTTGAATCCCTGCCGTTCCCGCGTCTTCGTCGCCGAAGCCGAGCGCGCGTGGCGCTCCCCACAAGGAATGATTCGGCTGCGTGTCGCGGTACATCTTCCACGTCAGGCCGGCGATCGCCGGGTCGTTCCACGTCAGGACGACATCCGACCCCAGCTTGGCCAGAACCAGTCCGGCAGGGTCGCCGGGTGGTGTGCAAACCTCACGAATGGTGAGATGCGTGTTGATTGGCACGTACTTCCACTCGGTGTAACCCAACGGTGTGCTGGGCCAGCGCACGCGGATCTTGTCGATGTAGGGGGCCGTACCGAGCCCCACGGTTTCGGTGAGCGGCGCTTGCGGTGCATGCTGGCCGGGGCCGGCATCGATCTCGCGTGTTTGCGTGATACCTGAGGCGGTGATCTCGATACGCGCACCGATCCCGGCGCGATTGGCGTGACCAGGCGGGCCCGCGCCCGCGAGTGTGATCGAGGTCCAGTTCTTGGTGTTGCCCACATCGTTGCGCCAGAGTTGAACGCCGACGGTGTCATCGGCAAACGCGACCAACAGGTCTGAGTCGCCGTCGCGATCGTAGTCCATCGGGATTACGTCGTAGACCGCCTTGTTGAGCGAGTTGATGGCCGATAACCCGGACTCGACCGTGACCGGCCGGAAGGTGTGATCGGGGTCCTGTTTGAATAGGAAGATCTGGTTGTTGGTTCCGTAGAAGCACTCGTCGATTACGTAGTCGATGAGCGTATCGCCGTCGAAGTCGAGCCAACTGAGTTGGTGGTCACCATCGTGCGTAATGTCGGTATCTTCACTGGCGCGGTTCTTCACACGCGAGAAGTCCCAGTTGAACACGCCGGCGATGTTGCGCACCGGTCCCGAGAACTTGCCGCGTGCCGTGCCGCCGTGCACGTAGATCTCGGCGAAGTCGATCGAACCATCGTTGTCGTAGTCCGTCGGCATGCTGCCGAACGAAGCGACCAACGACGACTTGGCGATGCCGCAGTTATCGTTGTAGTGCGAAGTGTCTTGCACCTGCGTGAACGTGCCGTTGCCGTTGTTGCGCCAGTGCAGGCAGGTCAGGCCAGCGTTGAGGTAGTCGTACAGCGGGACGAACAGGTCCATGTACCCATCGTTATTCCAGTCGAAGGTCGACAGCGCATACGTCACGCTGGTTCGCGCGCCGATTCCCGAAGGCCCCGTCACATTGCTGAAGCCGCCGTTGCCGGCGCCGCGATAGAGCTGCTCGGTCGTGGGGACCCCGTTCATGTAGTAGTTGCTGATCGCCAGGTCGATGGCACCATCGTTGTCGTAGTCGAGCCACGCCCCGTCGGTCGTGTTGTAGATCGGCTCGTTGTGGAACGTCGAGTTGGCCGCATACGTGAAGTGCCCAAGGCCGTCGTTGAGCATCAGATCGCTCTTGCCTTTGTTCAGCGTGTAACTTTGATGCACGTAGACGAAGAAGAACGCATCCAGATCGCCGTCATTGTCGACATCGGCAAGTACCACACCGTCGGAGAAATGACCGCTCGACGCGCCCTGCCGTGTAGCGCGTACACCCGACGCGGTGGTGAAGTCGATGAATCGGCGGCAATAAGGATCGGAGGAACCATCGCAGGCCACGTTCAGAAACACATACTGTTTGTTCTGTACGTCGCCGGTGTCGTAGAAGCACTGACGGTGCAGCAACAGGTCGGGATAGCCGTCACCGTTGATGTCGGCGACGGCGCTGCGGAAGCCGATGGCTCCTGTGAGTTCCGCGGTGGTGGTGACGTTCGTGAAGTAAGGACCAGCGAGTGTTGCATCGTCCGCGATCGCGGTGCCGGCGAGTGTGACGAGAATCAGTCCGATTCGAATGCCCAGTCTCGTGCTCATTTGACGCCCCTCGGTCGATCGTGCCGGTCGTGCCGGTCGCAAAGATACGACGATCGAGCGAGAGATCCCGTCAACCCGCGTACAAAACACGATAGAACGAGGGGCCCGGTGGGTTGGCGTCGTACCACGCCGAATCGGAGGTAATGCCCAGTACCGAGTAGCTTGCGAAGTTCGCCGATCCCGAGCGCTGCACCTCGCAGGGCCCCGGGAAGTAGTGCGACCAGGAAAGTTGGGTCGCTCCTCCGGGTTGCGGCGCGACGGTGAGATAGGCGCCACCTGCCTGCAGGTCGAGGTAGCGGTAGTCGAACTTGGTGTAGTTCATGCGCGATGCGTCGAACACAGCGCCTGCCGGCAACGGGACTGTCTCATGCGGCCCCAGCCCTTTCTGTTCGGCGATCTGCAGATGGCGTCGTGCCCACGAACGCAGCAGGCCGCAATCGCCGTCGTTGGCAGGTTCGGCTTCCAACAGATCGAGCATCACCGAATCGGCCGCCACGACGTTGTCGGACACGATCAGCGAATTGGGCCATTCGCGCCGCCAGGTTTGCCACGGGCGCGGCGTGTGATCGAAGTTCGA
>CAZAHQ010000620.1:0-2660 GCA_964484415.1 uncultured Acidobacteriota bacterium
CGCAACGGTCGGCTATACGGGCGGGGGTCTGCCGATGACGGATACAACCTGTTCGCATCGATCGCGGCAATAAAGGCGCTACGCGCCCAGGGTGTTCCGCACGCGCGCTGCGTCATGATCATCGAGACGCGAGAAGAGAGCGGTAGTCAAGATCTGGCCGCCTACATGGAGCGTCTGAAGGATCGAATCGGCGCCGTGAGTGCCATCGTGATCCTCGACTCCGGATGCGGTGACTACGAGCGCCTTTGGCTGACGACGTCGCTGCGTGGAATGGTGAGCGGAACGCTCCGCATCAAGATCCTGCGCGAAGGTGTGCATTCCGGTGATGCCAGCGGGATCGTCCCTTCCAGTTTCCGCATCGCAAGAATCCTACTCGACCGGATCGAAGATCCGGCCACTGGGCGGATAAAACTCGATGCGCTCTACACGGAAATCCCCGAAGAGCGCGCCAAGCAAGCGAACTTCACGGCGCAGGTCATGGGTTCGGCCGTCTATGACAAGTTTCCATTCGTAGCGGGAGCCCGCGCGGTAATGAGCGACGGCACGGAACTCTTGCTCAACCGGACCTGGCGACCGCAGTTGGCAATCACCGGCGCATCAGGCCTGCCCGATCTCGCGAACGCCGGCAACGTCCTACGAACGGAGACCGCGTTGAAGTTGTCGATGCGGCTACCACCGAATGTCGATCCGGAGCGCGGGGTCGCATCCTTGAAGCAGGTGCTTGAAGCCGATCCGCCTTACGGGGCCAGTGTGACGTTCGAGAGCGGGGGCGGCGCCGGGGGCTGGAATGCGCCCGCTTCTCCGTCTTGGCTCGAGTCGTCTCTAGCAGACGCTTCTCGCGCCTTCTGGGGACAGGATCCCTGCTACATGGGTGAAGGAGGAACCCTCCCTCTCCTGACCTTGTTCGAGCGTCAGTTCCCGGGAGCGCCGTTCGTCATCACCGGTGTGTTGGGGCCGCATTCCAACGCCCATGGGCCGAACGAGTTCTTGGATCTGGCTACCGCCCACCGTGTCACAGCAACAATCGCAAAACTGCTCGGCGATCACTACCGCGCAACTTCGGTCTGATCAGTCCATGAAGACTCACCGGGCCGGCGCCCCGCCGGCCCAAACAACTACCGCAGCCGGCGTCAGGCCGAGGTTTGACTTACTGTCTGTTATCTATAGTTGACAAGATATTCCACATTACGTAACCTTCGCCCGCGACCGAGCCGCACAGCGCCCCTCCCGCAGCCCGGAATTCGCGAGGCATTTGCCATGAAATTCAGCATGGTTGAAGACTACTCGCTGCGCTGTCTCTCGCTGCTCGCCCGCTTCCCGGGACAGCGGCTGACGATCGGGCGGATTGCAGAGTCGGAGGGCCTCTCCGACGAGAACACCGCCAAGATCATGGCGCGCTTGCGGGACGCCGGTCTCGTCGAAAGCTATCGCGGCAAAGACGGTGGCTACGCGCTCTCTCGATCGGCGTCGCAGATCTCGGTCGCCGATGTCTTGGGCGGTGTAGGCGGTGAGTTCTTCGAACTCGACCTCTGTCGCGGCGCGAACGACTCGTTGGCCTGCGTGCACCAATCCGACTGCGCGATCCGATCGGTATGGACGACGTTGGGTGAGGTCATTCGTACATTCCTCGCCAGCGTGAGCCTAGCCGATCTGATTCAACCCGAGAACGCGATTCATCTGGCACTCAATCGGGAACGCAGCGGACTCGCCACGTCACACTTTGCAACCCATCGCCGTCTGCCGAGTCACAACTCGCAGGAGGTGTCATGAGCACGACCCAGCCAAATTTCGAGGATCTTGCCAAACAACCCTACAAGTATGGGTTCGTCACCGACATCGATTCGGAGTCGGTACCAGCGGGCTTGAATGAATCAGTGATCCGGCTGATTTCCGCCAAGAAGGAAGAGCCCGAGTGGCTGTTGGAGTGGCGTCTCAAAGCGTATCGCCATTGGCTTCAGATGACCGAACCGACCTGGCATAACGTGCACTACCCCGCGATCGACTATCAGTCGATCGTTTACTACTCCGCGCCGAAATCTCAGGTCAAGCCAAACAGCCTGGACGACGTCGACCCCGAACTGCTTCGCACCTATGAACGGCTCGGGATTCCCCTCAAGGAACAACAGATACTGGCCGGGGTGGTCGCTGTCGACGCGGTTTTCGATTCCGTCTCGGTAGCGACCACGTTCAAGGGCAAACTCAAGGAACTCGGGATCGTGTTTTGCTCCTTCTCGGAGGCTGTCAAGGAACATCCCGATCTGATTCAGAAGTGGTTGGGATCGGTCGTCCCGCATACCGACAACTATTTCAGCGCGCTCAACTCCGCAGTTTTCAGCGACGGTTCCTTTGTCTATGTGCCACCCGGGGTTCGATGCCCGATGGAGTTGTCGACTTACTTCCGAATCAACGCCAAGGGAACCGGTCAGTTCGAGCGAACTCTGATCGTGGCCGACAAGGGGGCATACGTCAGTTACCTCGAAGGGTGCACCGCACCGATGCGCGACGAGAATCAACTGCACGCCGCCGTGGTCGAACTCGTTGCTTTGGATGACGCCACCATCAAGTACTCCACGGTGCAGAACTGGTACCCCGGCGACAAGGACGGCAAGGGCGGTATCTACAACTTCGTGACCAAGCGCGGCAAGTGTCAGGGAAGAAAC
>CAZAHQ010000621.1:0-2657 GCA_964484415.1 uncultured Acidobacteriota bacterium
CTGGACTTGACGACAGGGATGACACTCGAAGCCTGAGTCTACCCGACCGCAGCACTGGCTCGTTGGCCGACGATCATCATGCAGCAGCAGCCGGCACAGCTCGTGTACGGGCTGTATGCAAACGCCGACACGTACCAAGCCAACACACACCTGTCGATCGACGGATCGTTGCGCGACGCGCGCGGCGGTACGCAACTGCCGTTCAACACATGGACGCATCTGGCCGCGACGTACGACGGGACCACCATCCGGATGTACTTCAATGCAACTCAAGTCGGAACCCGCGCGATCACCGGCGCGATCTATAGATCCAACGCCCCGCTCCAGATTGGCGGCAACCGAATCTGGAACGACGAGTGGTTCACCGGTCGAATCGATGAGGTGCGAATCTACGATCGCGCGCTGTCACCCGCCGAGATCACGAGCGACATGAACACGCCGACTACCGATCTCCCCGTCGACAGTGCCGCCTTTCCCGCGGTGCGCTAGGACGGGAGATCTACGCAGGAAGTTGCCTCTGTGCGAGCCGCACTTGGCGCGGTCGATCCCCATCGCGCCAACTCGCAACTACCGCCTGATCTGAGGTCGGTCGAACGACTGCCACACCCATTCGCCCAAGGCGCGCCCTGCGTCGAGCGCATCGGTGTTGTCGAACTGATAGTGGATCCCTCCGAGGATGCGGCTCTGCCCCGCCTCTTCCGCAGCGGCCCAGAATCCTGCGAATCGTCGCGTTACGCCGGGCAACCCATCCGAGCCGGTTTCGAACGCAATGTCATCGCGGCGGAAGAAGCGCGCCAGTACCGTCGCGGCAGCGCCGCTGAAGGTGCTGTGTCCACTGGTGTAGCTGGGGAAGGGTGGCGTGGTGAGCAACGGTTCCCAGCTTGGATCGACCTGTGTGAGCTCATTGCCATCGATGTCGGCAAGGTGAATCGCGGTGACGGGGCGCCAAAGGTTGTACGCATACTTCGAGTTCCAGGCGACGATCGCAGCATCGGCCAGCGCGACATTGAGCATCGCGAAAAGCCGTGCGTTCTCGCCCAGTGTCAGGCCCTTCTCTGCGGAGACATTCCGCGCAATCGTGTTCCAGTGGCCCGGAGGCGTTTCGGAGCCAGCGCCATCGGACCAAAAGCGCGCGATCTCGGTTTCATCGGCGGTTCGGGATGTGCTGTTCTTGGCGCCCAACTGTTTCACCTCGTTGAACGCTTCGGCATACGCCTCACTGGTGAGTGACGGGATGCCGTCGTGGCGAAACTGTGACGGGCTGGTCATCGAGAACGGTCGTAGCTCGGCCCACTGCGGAAGCAGCGCAGGGAGATTTGCCGGCGGTGTCGGTCGCCAATCTCCAGGTCGATCGCCCGGCGTGTACGCAACCACATCCGAGGCGCCGTCATCGGCGCGGAGTGCGACGATCGCTCTGCCAATCTGCTGCCCGGCCGCGATCCCGCGCGTTTTCGCGTCTCCGTCCGGGATGCTCGCGAGCATCGACAACATCTCCTGGTCGCAGAACTCCTTGTCCGCTGGAAACAGCGCGACGAGCACATCGTGCGCCGAACAGGCGAGGGCCGCGGCCTGAAAGTCAGGACCCGCCGCAGGTCGAAGCGAACCGCGGGTCGAGACGTTCGGCGCGGTCGCGGCGCTGAGAAGCGCCAGGTGTGTCATCGCCAAAGCGCGCGAGGCGATCGGCGGCGCGACTTTCTCGCGACGAATGATGCCAAGAGCATCCTCGTTCCAACGCGTGACCAAATCAGCAGCGAACGTTGATCCTGTCAGGCAAAGGGCGATCAATGACGAGACGAGAACTCGCGAACGAACGTGACACATAGGGATCTCCCCGGCGGGTCGAAAACTCACCACGCATCCCGGACCCCGCCCGCGCAACGAGAACTGCGCCTCCGGTCCGAACGGCGCACCCATACCCGCTCGCGGGGGACTATACGTTGAGCCACGCCTAATACCTGCGGAGTCTGCCTCGTTTTCCTCTGCGCCGGATCGAGAGCATCAGGCACGATCCGCTTCTAACGAGCAGCCCTGATCCGGATCGTGGAGTGACGACAGAGTCGGTCACGCGACGCCCCAACCGCACCGATTGCCACACAACTCACGCAACGCCTGCCATCCACTTGCTCTACATCACCAAACCCAAGTCAAGCCTGCGGCCTTGACCCTGCGACGAGGCGGGAGGGTAATTCCCGCGTCCAAGGTGCGCCGGCCTGAACGAAGGTGCGATCCGCCCATCCAGGCGCGATCGACCTTCGCAACGGCGTGACCCGCGGCGCCGGGCACGTGTCGACATCCTCAACATGGGGATGCTGTGGAGTGCAAAGCAATGGCCGACAAGACAGCCGACCTGGCGGGGCCAGGCATCAGCACGTACGCCGAAGTCGAGAGAATTCTCCCCAACGACTACCGGTCGATCCTCACTCCCAAAGAGACGCAGCGCGCGCTGTTCCACATGAAGCGGTTCATCGAAGACGGCCTATGCCGCGAACTGAACCTGTTTCATGTCGAGGTGCCGCTGGTCGTGACCAAGGATAGTGGCGTCAACGACTATCTCGATCGCGACGGGTCGCGCACGCCGATCGACTTCCCGTGCGGATTGGGGCTCGAAAAGCGCCTCGAGTGCCAGGTCGTTCAAGCGGCCACCAAGTGGAAGAGGA
>CAZAHQ010000622.1:0-2655 GCA_964484415.1 uncultured Acidobacteriota bacterium
CATCGGTTCGATTGTCGGTGGGTTGTATGCGGCTGGGCTCTCCACCGAGCAGCTTGATGAGTTGTTCCGCCGCTCCAACTGGGATGACCTGTTCCTCGATACGCCGCCGCGACGGCATCTGTCGTTTCGGCGCAAGCAAGAGGATCAGTTGCAGCTGTGGCGACTGCGGTTGTCGTTCGAGCACGGCAAGGTTGTGTTGCCGACAGGATTGGTTTCGGGTCAGAAGCTAGGATTTCTGTTGCGCTCGTTGACGCTCGCCGGTGCACCGGATGGTGAGATCAGCGCACTGCCGGTGCCGTTCGCGGCGGTCGCTACCGACATCGCCTCGGGCAAGAAACGGGTGCTGGATCGCGGCGACCTCGTCAAAGCGATGCGAGCTAGCATGGCAGTGCCCGGTGTTTTCGCTCCGATCGAATGGGATGACACGTTGTTGGTCGACGGAGGGTTGAGCGACAACCTTCCGATCGAGGAGGCTCGTGCGCTCGGGGCAGATGTCGTGATTGCGGTCGATGTCGGATTCCCGTTGCTTCCGCGTTCGGAACTCAAGTCGGTACTCGATATCTCGGGTCAAGCCAGCACGATCCTGACTCAAGGTTCTTCCGCGGCTCAGCGCGAGAAGCTGCGGGCCGATGATCTCTTGATCGATCCGCAGCTCGGGTCGTATCCGTCTTCCGACTTCGTGCACGCCGCGACACTGATCGAGCGCGGACGACAAGCGGTGCTCGCTCGCGCCGGCGAGTTCGCACGCTTTTCGGTCAGCGAGGCCGAGTACGAGACGTGGCAAGCCAACCGCCGGGGACGGGCGCTGATGCCGGTGCGCCTCGCGTCGGTGAGCGTGCAAAACGGCGCCGGGATCGACACGCGCGTGTTGCTGAAGCGTTTGCGCTCGCAGGCTGGCCAACCGCTCGACTTGCAGATGCTGCAGGACGATCTGACGCGGCTTTATGAACTGGATCGCTTCGAGCGCGTCGAATTCAGACTCCAAGCTGGCGAGCAGGGGAGTGACCTACTGATCGACGCGATTCCGAGGCGAACAGGACGCAGCTACGTGAAGATGGGGCTGAACCTCACTTCCGATTTGCGCGACACCGGCACCTTCAATCTGCTTACCAGCTACACGCGGACTTGGCTCAATCGCCGCGGTGGCGAATGGCGCAGCCTGATCGCGATCGGAAACGAGCCGCGAGTCTCGACCGAGGTCTATCAGCCATTCGATCTGGAAAGCCACTGGTTCGTGCTGCCGCGACTGGAGTACGGTCGCGCGCTGATCGATGTCTTCGATGACAATCAGCGGCTCGTCCAGTTTCGTGTGCGACGGGCCGCCGCCGAGTTGTCGATTGGGAGGCAATTCGGTCGCTGGGGGCAATGGCGCGTCGGGTATGAGTGGACCGATTTGGGGGCGAGCGCGCGCGTCTCTCTGCAAGAGATCCCGCCGTTGTCGGCCACGCGTCGTTCGTGGAAGACCGAGTTCGTGCTCGATCAAATCGACAATGTCAACTTCCCTCGCGATGGCGTGTTCTCGGCGTTGGTGGTCGAAAGCGTGCACACAGAGTTCGGCGAGGAACCGATACAACAGTATCCGCGTGCTGAATTCGCGGTGCTGTGGCCGATCACGCGCGGTGCGAACACCGTGCTGTTGTCGTTGGACAGTGGTTCGGCCTTCGGATCGGAGCTGCCGACGTTCGATACATTCTCGCTGGGAGGTTTCTATCGCATCTCCGGCTTGCGACCGGGCCAGTTGAGCGCGCGATGGTACGGGATTGGCCGCGCCGTTTATTACCGGCGGATCGCACCGCTCCCGACCCCGCTCGGTACCGGCGTCTACGCCGGCTCGACGTTGGAACTCTCGCGCTCCGATTCCGATTCGATCGATCGCTACGCCGATCGATGGGTGTATTCGGGCTCGTTGTTCATCGGTGCCGAGACGGTGATTGGGCCGCTGTACTTGGCGGTTGGGCAAACCGATCGAGGAGAGACCGCTGGGTATCTCTATCTGGGGCGCAGTTTCTGAGTGACCTATGCCGTGCGAGTGTGAGACGCGTCGCCTTGTTACGGCCGACCTCGTACGTCGATGGAGAACCCGCCCGCGAGGGACTCGGCCCAGTACTCGAGTGTTGCTCGATGCGTTGCGATCTGCCGTCGGAAGCCATCGAGGGCGCATGAAATATCCACGTCACAGCAGTGGTAACGCGTGAGATCCGCTCGTTGGGGCTCCAGTCGTCCGACCGTCATGTCCTCGTCTCCGTGGGATATCGTGAACTGACCACTCCCTACGCTGTCGTCGAAAGCCAGCGCCCGAGCGTCCAGCCGACGGCCCAACGCGATCGCGGCAGCATCAGGGCCATCCTCTTCTTTGGGCTCGGACCTCCAGTCTCGATAGATCCAGGTGGCATACCCGCCCGTCTCGAAAAACGTCTCCAGCTCGGTAGTGAAGAGGTCCAGCGCTGCCTTACGTTGCTCTATCAGTTCGAGCGTTGTGATGGCTGCGTCATCAAGGTGCGAGCGATAGGCGTCTCGGTCCGTGGCGCCCATCAATGTCCGCCAAGCCTCAGCGGTGCCTCTCACAATGAACTGCCGCAGGTGCGCGCTGAACTGCCGCGCCGCCAGCACGCTCTCGACATCCCAGTCGGCGCGGCGTCGTAGCGTTGCGAGCGA
>CAZAHQ010000623.1:0-2650 GCA_964484415.1 uncultured Acidobacteriota bacterium
ATGCGATCGGTTGATGTGGCGATGTCGAACAGATGCAGGTCGGCTCCCAGTTGGTAGGCGATTCGACCATCGTCGAGCGTTGCGCCCTTCACGTCCCATCCGCGATGGTGGGTGAGCTGTCGGCGATCGGTCCCATCGGCGGCCATCGACCACAGGTTGTCGCTACCGGATGCATCGCTGACCGCGTAGACACGACCCTTCCACCACATCGGCCGCTTGAGGTTCGCCGCAAGATCGGGGGCGACACGCTGCGCCTCGTCGTTGCTGCCGATGCTCCAACGCCAGATCTGCGCCATTGCGCCGCCGCGATAATCGCGCACGTTGTCGCCCGTGACGTGCAGCCCAAAACGCGTGAACCAAACCGTGCTGCCGGTGTCGTCGAACGCCGCCTCGTTGGCATCGGCCAGCGGCAGATCGCGCGTTTGGCCCGAGTCCGGATTGACGATTCGCAGCACGCGACGCCACGTCGGACCGATCACATTCTCGGTGGCGTACACCACCTCGCCGCTGCGCGTGAACCCTTGGACCCAACACCGCGCCGCATCGAACGTCAGCCGTTTGGGTGCGCCGCCAGCGAGCGGCATCACATACACCTCGCTGCCGCTGTCATAAGCGGCGACAAACGCGATCCGCGAACCGTCGGGCGAGATCGCGGCTTGGCTCTCCTCGGCAGGGTGTGTGGTGAGTCGTTGCGCGATGCCGCCGGTGATCGGGACTTTCCACAGATCACCTTCGGCTGTGAACACGAGCGTGTCGCGAAATAGCGCAGGGAAGCGGTAATAACCGTGCGCGGCGAGCGCAGCGCTTGCGGTGCCGAGCGCGATTGTGACAGTGACGATGCGGGCCAGTGGCGTCATGGGAAGGCTCCGAGCGAGATCAGGGCCACGGATGTTGTCACACTCTCTGCGACGGCAGAATCCAAGAGTTGTGAAACGAGATGTTGGCGAGGTAGGGGACGCGAGGCGCGTCTTGACGCAACAACGGCCAGACCCGAGGACGTCTCAGGTCTGGCCGCCGTGCGGGAGGATCTACTGGTCTATTTCTTGACCTTGTGCGCGTGGGTCTTTTCGATCATCTCGTCTTTCCAGTCCTTCGTGTGGCACTTGAGGCAGAACTCTTTGGTCGGCAACACGAGTCCCGCAGCCTTGGCTTTTTCCTTGTCTTTCATGGTGGCCATCACCTTGTACTCACTGCCGGGCCCGTGGCACGACTCGCAGTCCAACGGTGGCTTGGCGGCGGCATGCTTCCCTTCGGACCAGCTCTTGAACTGCTCCTTGTGGCACGGGGCGCACTTTGTTGCGCCGATCCGCGTGAGCCCAGGTTTCGTAGCACCGACTTCGATGGGCTTATCGTCGGCCAAGGTCGGCGCTGCCAGCGCCATCACGACTAGTGCGACTCCGAAGCGACACCTCATGGCGATCCTCTTTTCTGCGACGGCCCGGGTCCGGGCTCACGGGAGTGTTCTAGCCGAAACGTGGTTTTGATGCGACAGGCTTTCGTCAATCGACAACGGCCGCCCCCCGAGGAGGCGGCCGTCGAACAGGTTCAAAACGACGCGATCGCTCGCAGGGCGGGCTCGACGAACCACTGGGGGACGAGTCCGCCGCCGGCCACGAGCAGAACGCAAATCACGATCGCCAGCATGATCATCGGGGGCACGGCGACCTCGGGACCATCGTCCTCGTTGATGAACATCGCGCGGCCGACGTTGAGGTAGTAGTACAGGGCCACCACGGCCAGCATGGCGCCCAGGAATACGAGCCACCACAGGCCGGCCTTCGCAGCCGCGATGAAGACGTACATCTTTCCCCAGAAGCCGAGCACGAACGGGATGCCGCCGAGCGACAACAGAAATACCAGGAAGGCGGCCGCGAGTGCGGGGGATCGGCGCACGAGGTTGCGCACACCGTGAATGGTCGGCTCTTCGCCCGCTGTTTCGATTGCAGCCACACAGAAAAACGCACCCATGTTGGAGAACAGGTAAGCGACAAAGAAAAACAGTGCCATGCCGGCCGCGAACGGTGTGCCGGCGGCGAGCGCCAACAGCACGTAGCCGATCTGTGCGACGCCGGAATAAGCCAAAAGCCGCTTGAGGTGAGTTTGCGGCAGCGCCAGCAGGTTGCCGGCAATCATCGTCAGTGCGGCGAGCACCGCATACCAATGCGTGAGGTCGGGCGCTTGCGGCTGGAACACCTCGAAGTACAAGCGGAACAACGTCGCGATCCCGGCAGCCTTGGGTGCCACCGACAGGAAGGCAACCAACGGCGTCGGCGCCGCCTGATAGGTATCGGGCACCCACATGTAGAACGGGAACATCGCGATCTTGAAACCGAAGCCCACCAGCACCAGCAGCAGCGCCAATGCGAACGGCGCACCCAGCGACGTGCCGGGCGGCAACTCTTGCCAGAAGGTGGTGCCGGTGGCGGCGAACACCAATCCAAATCCCAGCAGCAGAAACGCCGACGAGACCGACCCAAACAAGAAGATCTTCAGCGCACCCTCGGGTGCTTCGGGCCGCGTCTTCTCGATAGCGGCCAGCGAATAGATCGGCAGCGACAACAACTCGAAGGCGACGAACATGGTGAGGAATTCACGCGAACTCACCAGTGCCATGCCGCCAACCAACGAGAACAGCAACAGCACCAAGAAC
>CAZAHQ010000624.1:0-2649 GCA_964484415.1 uncultured Acidobacteriota bacterium
GGACGATCCAGACCGCGAGTGCAACCACGAGGAAGATTCGTGTCAGGCCGGTAGCAAGCCCCGCTCCGGTAACTCCCCATGCCGGCAGACCGAGCTTGCCGAAGATGAAGACGTAGTTGAGCCCTGCGTTCAACGCATTGGCCGCAATCACCACCCAAAGAGCCGGCCACATCAGCCCGCGATTCATCAAGTACGCGCGCAGCGCGATGAACCCGAGAAAGGCCGGAATCCCCGGCAATTGCACCAACGCGTAGCGATGTGCCGCCCAGGCGATCTCGGGATCCTGCCGCAGCGCAATCAAGATGGGCCCCGTAAACAGCCAGAGAATCGCAATCGGCAGCGAGCTCAAGAGCGCGATCGTGAGCCCCTGTTGCAACGCGAAGCCCATCTGCTTGGCGTCACGTGCGCCGTGACCTTGACTCACCAGCGGATCGATCCCCAATACCAACCCCATTCCGGCGATCAGGGTTCCCATCACCCAAACGTTCCCCAGTGCAGCCGCACCAATCGCTTTCACGCCGAGTTGGCCGACCATGATCGTGTCGACCACACCGAGCGTCATCATCCCGAGTTGGGTGCCGATGACGGGCGTCGCCAGTCTCAGCAGATGCATCGCCTCGTCGCGAACACGCAATGGGTGGGAGTGGGTCATGAGTGGAAGGGGCGGGAGTCTCGCACGCCACGACTTTTTACGCGACCCGCCGGAACTTTCGCGCGCGTCGTTGATACGATGCGGCACCGGAGGATCGCGTGATCACACTCTACGAGGTGCCGTTTTCCACCAACGTTGAGAGGGTTCAACTGGCGTTGGCCCACAAAGGGCTGGCCTGCGAGCACATCTCGGTCTCCTACGATGATCGGTCGCTGATCCATCGTGTCAGCGGACAGGGCCTGGTGCCGGTGCTCGACCACGACGGCAGGATCGTGGTCGATTCGATGGAAATCGTGCGCTACCTCGAGGGCCAGTTCCCTGAGCGGCCGCTGTACCCAACCGACCCTGCGCGCCGCAGCGAACTGCTGATCTTCATCGATTGGTTCAACCGGGTTTGGAAACGCCCGCCGAACTTGATCAACGATGAGATGGAAAAACCCAACCCTGACAGCGCGAAGTGCAAGGCATGGGCCGATGAGATCGCCGGGTTCTTGCCGCTGTTCGAGGCTTTGCTTCAGGGGCGTGCCTACCTCTTCGGCGACACCTTCACCGCTGCCGATGTTTGTGCCTTCCCGTTTCTGAAGTACGCGGCTGCGCTCCCGGCTGACGACCCGTATCTGTTCCACAAGATCCTCAATCAGCATCAGCCTCTCGGGAAGTTCCCTGCGATCGCGGCTTGGATTCATCGCGTCGATCAGCACCCGCGCGCATGAAGACCACTTGGCTGCTGGCGTTGTCATGCTGCCTGATGGGCGGCTATGCGAGCGCCACGATTCCCGCCGACCTGCGCACCGTTGCAGAGTTGAGCGAGTGGAAGGCAACCTCCAACTACGACCAGACGCTTGCATACCTTCGCGAACTATGTCGACGACAACCGGCCTTCGACCTCACCTCGTTCGGTGTCTCCCCTCAAGGGCGTGACCTGCCGCTGCTGATCGTCAGCCGCGAGCGCGCGTTCACACCCAAGGCGGCGCGTGCGTTGCGCAAGCCGATCGTCCTGATCCAAGCCGGAATCCATTCGGGCGAGATCGACGGCAAGGATGCGATGCTGCAGATCCTGCGCGAGATGGCGCTCGGACGTGCCGACGCCTGGCTCGATGCCGCAACGCTGTTGGTGATTCCGATCTACAACGTGGACGGTCACGAGCGAGTGTCGCCCTACAACCGTCCCAATCAAGACGGCCCGGTGGAAGGGATGGGCTATCGAACCACCGCCGCCGGCTACGATTTGAATCGCGATCACCTCAAGCTCGAGACGGTCGAAGCCCGCGCGCTGGTGGCGCTCGTCAACGCTTGGCAACCACAACTGCACGTCGATAACCATGTCACTGACGGCAGTGACCTAGCCTGGGAGATCATGTTCTCGTGGGCCGAAGCACCGCTTTTGGCGCCATCGCTGGATGCGTGGCAGTCCGCGCATCTGCCTCGGATCTTCGCCGCCGTCGCTGACGCAGGCCATCCCTGGGGCCCCTACGTCGATCTGGAGGATTCACTCGATCCTGCCAAGGGGTTCAGCTCCTGGGTCGGACAGCCGCGCTACTCCACGAGCTACTTCGCGTTGCGCAACAGCATTTCGATCCTGGTCGAGACCCATTCGCACAAGCCGTTCGAACAACGCGTCGCGGCCAATCGCGCCTTTCTGGAGGCGTTGCTGACAGATCTTGCGCACGACCCGACATCGCTGATCGAAGCCGCCGATGCGGCTCGCAAACGGACGGTAGCGTTGGGCCGACCTGATGCGGCGGCCTCGCAAGTTGCACTTGTCTATGGCTCCGAGGAACAAGGGGAACCTTACAGGCTTCCGCTCTATCGCTACAAACTCGAGACGTCGGTGGTCACGGGGGGGCGTGTCCTGCTCTATCAGACTGGCGAGGTGCAAGAGATCATCGCCCCTTGGCGTCACAAGCCGGTTGTCGCTCGCCAACTTGCGCGCCCGCGCGGCTACTTGGTGCTGCCGGGTTGGCCACAAATCGAATCGCGGCTTCAAGCGCATGGTC
>CAZAHQ010000625.1:0-2644 GCA_964484415.1 uncultured Acidobacteriota bacterium
TACGAACCAACCTCTGTCGTGTCGTTACGGATCGACAGGAACTTGGATCGCGATCGGAGTTCCGGTCGAATTCACAGCGACTTCCAGCGGTATCCATCCGTCGGCCCCACGGCGTTCCCCCTCCTCGGGAGTGACTGGCAGCGCGCTTTGCAGATAGTGCTGCCAGTCTGCTGCGTTCCAGGCAAGCCTCTGCACCCCGCTCTTCCCCCCGAAGTTGAATTGGATCGACTGCCCCTGACCAATCACTCGGAACTGCGTCGAGCCGCGGGCAACGTAGCGCAATACATCGTCGGGAGGGATGTGGAGCGAGCCATCGCGTTCGATCGGATAGAACTGAAGCGGGTAGGGAAGGTCGGCACGCGTGTGATCGCGAGGCGAGCAGGCAGACGTTTCGGGGGCGTCGGGCAAGAGAAGCTCCTCGACCGTCTCCAGGCAGCCGCTCTCAGCCACGGCTCTCTTTCCCGTGCGTCGATCGAACGTTGTCCGTACCAAATCGGCCGGAGTCTCGAACGGCTGCGGAGCGACTTCGCGCAGCGCCTCTTTCATGAAATCGATCCAGATCGGCAGTGCTGCGACCGACCCGCTCTCGCCTCGCCCCAGCGGTTTTCGCTGATCGTGTCCGATCCATACAGCAGCCACGATCGAGGGGGTATAGCCGACGAACCAAGCATCGGTGTAGTCGTCGGTCGTTCCTGTCTTGCCTGCCAACGGGCGCCCGAGCGACAGTGCATTGCGAGCGGTACCGCGTTGAACGACGCCTTGCAAGATCGAGGTAACCTGCGCGGCGACATCGGGACGAATCGCGACTCGCGAGGTTGGCGCCGTGGAGTAAAGCACCTGACCCGCAGACGTATCGTCGACAGTCCGAATCATCCTCGGCTCGACGAGCAATCCGCCGTTTGCAAAGCACCCGTACGCTTTGGCGAGTTCGACGAGCCGGACCTCGAATGCGCCGAGAGCGAGCGACGGATACGGCCTCAAATCGCCGCCGATTCCCAGGCGATGGGCGGCTTCGATCGCGGGCGTGTATCCAATCGCATCGAGCAAACGGATGGTTGGAATGTTGCGCGACTGCTCTATCGTGTGCCGCAGCGTGACGAGGCCGTCGTACTGGCGGTCGTAGTTCTCGGGCTGATAGGGCTCTGGGAATCCCGGTGAGGTGAACACAGTCGGTACGTCCCAGAGCAGCATTTCGGGAGAAAGCCCCAGCTCGAGTGCTGCAGCGGCGACGACCGGCTTGAACGCCGAGCCCGCCTGACGCTGTGCTTGCATCGCTCGATCGAACTCACTCTTTTCGAAGTTCTTGCCGCCCACGAGTGCGAGCACTTCGCCGGTTCTTACGTCGATCGCGATCAGCGCTGCTTCGGCGGAAGGTTCGGAGCCGAGCCTCGCTTCCAGCACGCGCCCCCAACTCGTGACCTTGGTGAGAATCAACGGCACCAGCGTATTGGGTGGAAGCAGTCGACCCAAATCCAGGCGGCCAGTCCACGCAATCTCCTTGGCTCCGAACTGCAGTGTTTGATCGCCGAGTCGAAGCGTCGCCGCGGACGCGGAAGATTCGATCACGACTGCGTCGACCACGTCCCCATCGCTGAACGTCTCGCCCCATGTCGGATCGACGTAGTCCGCGGCACTCTTGCCGGGTGGGAGCGCTCTTGGGTTGGGAACCTGTTTGTGCCTACGACCGTAATCGTCAAGCCCGGCGCGTACCGCCCGTTCGGCCGCTCGCTGCGCCTTTGGATCGAGTGTCGTATGCACCGTGAGCCCGCCACGATAGAGTCCGTCTTCTCCGAACCGCTCGAGCAAGTCGCGGCGGACTTCCTCGACGAAGTAGGGTGCGAACTCTCGTACCGGCCGCTTGGTGGCAAGCCCCAGGGGAGCGTGTTTGGCGGTCTCGGCAGCGGTTCGATCGAGAAATCCCTCGACCACCATTCTTTCGAGTACGTGGTTGCGACGTTGCAACGCGCGCTCTGGATGGCGCAGCGGTGACAGGCTCTCGGGAGATTGCGTCAAGCCGGCGAGCATGGCCGCTTCAGGCAACGTCAGTTGCGCGGCCGTTTTGTCGAAGTAGAAGCGAGCGGCAGCCTCGACACCGTACTGGCCGTGTCCGAGGTAGATGCCGTTGCAGTACAACGTCAGTATTTCTTCCTTCGAGTAAGTCTTTTCGAGCTTCAACGCGAGATATGCTTCCTGCACTTTGCGGGTCAGATCCTTGCGTTGATGCAAGAAATAGAAACGTGCGAGCTGTTGCGTGATCGTGCTGCCGCCTTGGCTGAAACGGAGGTTCCGAGTGTTCGCTAGCGCCGCGCGGAGGATCGCTTGGGGGTCGACACCAATATGCAACCGAAACCGAGGGTCCTCGGTTGCCAAAAGGGCATCGCGATAGGCAGGGGCGATCTTGCTGAAAGAGACCGAGATCCGTTGTTGTTCCGCGAAGCTCTTGAGCTCGTCACCGTTGCGATTCAACAACCTCGTCATCTGCGGTAGAGCCTGAGGATCCAGCGTACCGATGTCTGGAAAGTCCCGACTCAAGATCAAGCCCACGACAATCCCTGCGGAGAACGCCAGGCCATGCAACCCCAGAAGAATGTAGAGGAATCGCCGGTTCATCGGCGTGGATTCTACACGCCGGCATCAGATTGGC
>CAZAHQ010000626.1:0-2639 GCA_964484415.1 uncultured Acidobacteriota bacterium
GGCGGCGCGGCTAACGGCGCTTTAGGTAGACCGTCCCCGAATTTCAGAAGCGCCAGTCGAGGACGAGGCGGAGTTGGCGCGGCTCGGCGGGGTGGAAGTGCACGTCCTCGACGGGGGCGGCTTCGCCTCGGAGTTGCGACTCATACAGATAGTCGATGTCGCTGACCGTTTCGTTGAGCAGATTGAACGCTTGCAGGCTGAGCTTCACGGCGTCGCGCAGTGTGTAGCCAGCCTCGGCGTAGAGCAGCGTCGACGACTGCGAGCGCGTGGTGTTGTCTTCGATCAGCGGACGCGGGCCGAAGTGACGGACGCGCAGCGCGCCGGACCACTTGTGGCGGTCGCTCAGCGTGACGCCTGCGGTGATCGCGCGTTCGATCGAGCCGGGGATCCGATCGCCGGAGGGATCGTTGTCGGTGAAGCGCCCACGTGAGAGCGCAAGATCGAAGTCGACCGATACCCCGGGGCGGACGGTCCAGAAGTTGGCCCACTCCATGCCGACGCGGCGACTCGGCCGGCTGGCTTCGGTGGTGCCGGCATCGCCCACGAATACCAGTTCCGATTCCAGCTCCAAAGCGAACGCGGTCAACGATGATTGCAACCCGGGCAACGCTTCGGTGCGCACCCCCAGATCGAGCCCCTTCGCCCGCACCAACGGCGCGACGCGCGTGGCTCTCTCGCCGCTGATCGGATCGACGCGAATCGTGGTACCACGTGCGTCGTTGCTGTGATAACCGTAGCCCGCATTGAGATACAACTCGGTGGCACGCCACGGCCCGAAGGCAACGCTGAGCTTGGGGCTGAGCAACGAATCGCTCGCCGTTCCCGAGTTGGCCGCCCGATCGCTGTCGACGCTGGCGCGATAGCCGTCGACGCGCACGCCGGTGACGGTGCGCAGCCACGGCGTCCACTTGGTGCGCGCTTCGGCAAACACTCCCCCACCGTACTGCTGAATCGAATCGGCGCGGGTCACCGCAAGCAGGTCGCGGCGTCGCGTCTTGGCCAGACTGTTGTCGATATCGTCACGCCTCACCTGCAGCCCGCCCGACAACTCGAACTCACGCGAGCCGATCGCAACCGCCCGCGTGTGCGTGAGCGCCACGCCGCTGACCAATCGATCATCGCGCTGACGGAACTGATCGCCGTTGACCGGGTCATCGAGAAAGTAGGTGAAGTCGGAGAACAGTTGCAGATCGTAGTCGATTAGGTACGCGGAGAGATGGGTGATCCCCTTCCCTTGCACGTGCCGGAAGCCGCCGGAAAGGCTGAAGCGCGCGCTATCGCCGCCGTCGCTATCGTCCAGCGACCCGAAGCGATCGAGCGTTCCGCCACGCACAGCGCGCGTCGGGATCTGATCGGTCGAATTCCAGCGACCGCTGTAGGCCATCGCGGTCAGCGATAGCAGATCACCTCCCAGGTTGCGGCTGTAGCGCACCAGGCCGTTGAGCTTGTGATACGCATCAGGGGCGACCCACGGCCCATCGTTCTGCAACCACTCGCCGGCGATCAATAGATCGCCCCCACCGACACTGAACGAATCGGCCAAGAGCGCACGGCGATAGCCGTCGGCCCCCGGAGTGATCGAGAAGATCCCCTTCGGCAGTTGCGACATCAACTCCATTTCCACCGAACCGGCCGCCGAAAAGTCGCCTTGATGCGCGTCGTACGGCCCCTTGTTGAACCGCTCGTACGCCACCACCTCGGGGATCATGAAATTGAGGTCGGCATACCCCTGACCGTGGCCATGCGATGGCATGTTGACCGGCATGCCGTCGACGCTGACGCGAAAATCGGTACCGTGATCCAGGTTGAAGCCGCGCAAGAAATACTGATTGGCCTTACCGCTGCCGGAGTGTTGCGTGATGATCACGCCCGGCACCGCTTCGAGTAACTCACCGGGCCGAAGTATCGGTCGACTCGCGAGATCGACGGCGCCGACCGATCCTTCGCCGGCCGAGTCCGAGGCGCCGACCAACTCGCCGGCGCGGCCTTGGACCTCGACCGATTCGGTGTAACCAGCACCGGATGCGTCGAGCGCGGCGTCGGCCGAGAGCGCAGTCACCGGACCGTCGCCCGCCGAGGCGAAGCCTGCTGCGAAAAGCAGAGTCGCTCCGATCCAGAATGCGCGCAGGCTCTCGGCCACGATTCCTCCGAGAGTTGATACGCTCCAGAGCGATTCGTGGATGTCAGCCGGATGCGCCCGCTTATGGCGACAGGCGGCTAACGCCTCCGCCGCTCGAGGATCGCCGTCGCGCTACGGATAGGACCGGCACATCGCCTCCACCGCCGCCTTCATCTTGGCATCGAGCTTGGCGTCGTTTTTCATCGCCTTGCAGCGCTCGCGCATGAACGGACCCCACATCGCGTTCCAACCATCGGCCGGCGTCATGCGCGCACTAAGCGCCTTTCCCAAACGGCGATCGGCAATCTCCGTCATCAACTGCTGCTCGGTGCTGAAGTAGGCGACCACGCGACTCCGCTCGTGCAGCAAGAAAAAGCGTTTGCCGGATTGGCCGGCAACGTATCCGTCGTAGTAGCTCCACCACTCGACATGACTCACAAGCACGTCGTTCGACGGGGGCGCGGCTTGAACGAACGTGGCGTGGTCGGCCTTCCATGGATCGGTGTGCGAGACTCGATTG